>PXEK01000124.1 GCA_003564735.1 Cryomorphaceae bacterium | reverse complement strand
TTTGATAATGAAGTTAAAGATGAAATAAGTTGTTTTGTTTGTTTTATCTCGGAGACAGACGTAATAATATCACAAGTTGAGACGCCGTATAAGCATGCATTATCATTTCATGATTATTTTAAAGCCAACCATAAATGATTGAACAGTGCGGTGTTACTAAACTTAATTATCGATTTTTTTTCTATGTTTGAGCGCAGTGCCACTTCCACAGCCTGTCCCGACCCTTCTTGGAAAAATCCGAATAACCCCATCCGATAATGCGATTGAAATTAAAACCAAAATGAAACACTTAAAACCAAATACAAAACACAATATCAACAATGAGTTCTCTCATTTAGGCGGAGGTGTGTTTGGTTTAAAGAAAATGAGCAGCCACAAATTAGAGAACGGCTCGGGAACGTATGAGAAGAATTACGTTCATATTATGGATGACGAAAGCCGTATCGCAATGGTACGGATTGGTAATTACCCGGACGATATTGATGAGGCTGTAACCTACATTTTAGAAAATCAAATAAACTCATCAGTAGCACGGTTGAACACAGATGGAAGTATTATTGATCGTGAAGAATATTATCCTTTTGGCGATAGTTCATTGCGTACTTTTACAAAGAAAAGATATCGTTTTACGGGAAAAGAAAAAGACCTTGAATCGGGTTTATATTACTATGGAGCACGCTACTATACAGCTTGGACGTGCAGGTTTATAAGTATTGATCAAAAAAGTGCCGAGCAACCAAATTTCACTCCCTATTTATACGCAAATAATAACCCGATCAGGATGAATGACCCTACGGGTATGCAAGCGGAGGATTCCGGAGACGGTGGAGGTGGAGGTGAATCTATTGTAAATCCACCTTTAGCTTCAAATAATAAATGCTTTTACACCAAGTCCTTGGACACGTTTTACTTATGATCAAAACGACCTGGGGCCGCTAACAGGCGGCAGTTTGTTGGCGCATGAACCGGGTCATTACACTTTTGATATTGAGAATTTTGACCGTGGTGAATTACCGGGTGATATTGAATCTGAAAATGCTGCTCAGGACGCTGAGTTCCGATATTATCAAGAAATAAACTTTAATAAAAGATGAACTATTTTTATCGATATATGCTGTGTTTGATAATATTTTATATGTTATTCAATGGTTGTATCATAGCACAAGAGAATATCAATGACACAAATACTGTTGGTAATTTCATAATTAATAAACATTGTGGTGATAGTATACAAGCAAGTAAGAATATAAGGTTTTTACTTACTACTATTTTGAATTACAATTATTATTCTCATAATTTCAATATGGATGCACTTGAAAAGCGCAAACGATTTCCTTTATACCCTTATGAAGATGATTCCTTAATATCTGTTGATTTGATTCCAGAGTTTATAGATGTATCAGATTTATTTGGCTCAGGAGAAGAGCTAATAGATACTTTTTACTTAGGAAAATTAAGAGGATACAAGAAGTTGTGTTTTTATCATGTCTCTTCCGGTGTTACATTTCAGGTCACTGAAATAAAGATGTTTAATGATTTTACTGAAAAGTACTTTTCTTATTTAGATCAAATGCAGCGTTCTAAATTGTTTTTGCTGATGCTTCCTGAATTTGAAAGTTTTAAACTTGTTAAAGTTAAAGGAGATAATAATTCTTTTGTAGATACTTCATTTTTCAACACAAAACTCTATAATATACCTGACCATTCTCATGTTTCAAAGTACAAAAGAATAAATCAAAAGAATAAGGTTCTACTTTATATGGTTAACTCAGACAGTGAGGTATTTAGGGTTAGAATATTTCTGAGCAATAGCGGAGATATTAAAAAATATAGAATTAAAAAAGTTGATCAACTTGATTATGATTTAATACATTGGTAATTATATTTTTTTCTACTTAGATAAGAACCCCGGATGTGCTACATCCATAAGGAATCCGGAATAAACCTTCTGTTAATGCGATTGAATCATAAAACCAAATGAAACGCTCAAAACCAAACCACTTCACAATTTCAATTTGCCCTAATTTTAGAAAGAGTTACGCGGAAATAGAATGTCACCGCTTCATACTCAATCAAACATTTCACGGTACAAAATAGCCGTTCGTAAACTCAACTTTTTATTCTCGTAATGCGTCCACACCGGCCTAATCATTCCCTTGCAAACGCTGAGGTTGTTGTAATCACCAAAAAATATGTGAGGCACCGGCTCAAAGGGCTTTTCGCTAATTTTATGATTCTCCCAAGTTAATCCGCCGTCTTTTGAAAGTGCCAAATACACATCGGTTTTTCTGTCGGGGTGATTTCTCCTGTCGTAAAATACGGTGTAAACGTCTCCCGAGGCGGGATCAACATCCATCCACGTAAAAAATTGATGCACGGCCACTTCGTCGTTGTTCACGCGTTTGGGTTCTGACCAAGATTCGCCCGCGTCATCACTGTAAATGATAAAAACATCGGTATCATCAGCGCCGTTGCGTTGGTCGGTCCAATTCACATACAACCTCCCGCGGTGCGGCCCGTTGCTGTGATCCACTTTTACTACGGGGAATCCGTTAGCGCGTTTTAAGCCGGGAATCATTTGCGACCACCCTCCCGGTTGCTCGGCTATGATGCGTTCCTTGTTCAACCACGTTTTGCCGCCGTCAAGGGATTTGTTGAAGTAAATCATACTATCAAACGACCACGCCACAAAAAGTTCATTGTTGATGCCCCACGCAGGTACCGAACCTTCGGTGGTGCTGTCTTGATCAAGGCAATTCCCCTCCAATGTACTTATAGAAACGGGCGTGCTCCACGATTTGCCGCGGTTCACGGTGCTCGAGAACATGATTCTGCTTTTGTCTTCGGGGTTTTTGCTGTTGTATCGGTCAAACTCTGTCCACGTCACCGCCACATGACCGTTGTTCGGATTTACCGCAGCCCATTCCTTATCTTGTTGTTTGGGCGGGTTTAATCCAATGCCCTTACCGCGATCCCAAGTAGCCCCGCCATCGGTTGATTTTTGCACAACGATGCGATCCAGTATTTTATCGCTCTCCCAGTTGGTTCCTTCAGGATCAGAGAGGTGGAAAAAATAGAAATCGCCTTTTTCATCGGCCACCACTACCGGGTCTCCCCAAACCCCTAAATCAGAGGTAAGTGTATCGTGCTTCCAAGTGCGGCCGCCGTCATTACTGTGAAACACGTTAAAAATGTTTGCGCCCACCACAATGTTTGAGGTATCGGCAGGTGAAATGTATATTGAAGGTTCATTGGCGCCTCCAAAAGCACTTTGCTCAATGATGGTTACGTTGCGGTACTGCCCGTGAGCAGTGGAAAATATAAAAAGGGTGATAATCGCAGCGGTGAGTTTATTCATATAGTATTGTATTTAGTTCGCTTAAAACCATGGCTGTAGCGCCCCAAACGGTGCATTGCTTAAAACGGTAATAAGGTACATTGATTTGTGTTTTTAATGAGGGGGCATAAACCGGGCCTGAGGTTACGGAGTCGGGGTGGGTGAGCTCACTCACTCCAATTTCATGAATTTTTTGGACTTCGTAATCATCGGGTTTCCAAAGTGGTGGCCCTGAGTAAACGCCCACGGTAGGGTGAATTAAAAAACGGCTTGGGGGAATATAAAGCGGCGATAGCGTTCCCAAAACCTTTACTTTTTCGGGGTTTACGTTCAATTCTTCATGAGCTTCACGCAGTGCCGTTGCGGTATAATTTTGGTCAGAACCCTCAACACTTCCGCCGGGCATACATACCTGACCGCTGTGTGCACCATCGTATTCGTTGCGTTGCATGAGCAGCAAATGAGGAGCGTGGTTTTTTTCAAAGAAAAGGGCTAAAACTCCGGCACGTCGCGGATTGGGATTTTCTTGCAACGCCTGGGCATGTCCCGGACGTTTGTACGGCGCCATTTTAAACTGGGCTTTTTCTCCGGGCAGAGGTTCTTTAAGCCGCATTTCAAGTCGCCTTGTAATGGCCTCTAAGCTGTTTAAGTTTACCGCGGATTGTGCACTCATGAACGGGTATAACGTTTATTTTTTGATTAGGTTTTAAATCAGCGTTATTCACCGGCTTCCCCTTCGCATTTTGTGCGCAAAAAATCGATTTGCTCTTGATTATCTTCAATAACCTCAGGTTCTGAATATCGAATATAACGTTGCAAATACTTCATTGAACTTTCACAATCATTAAAAAAGTAAGCTGAGGTAAATGCCGATTCCCAAAGAACTTTTGTGATTTCGGGATATTCCTCTCTAGCAATCCCCGGAACGGTGGATATTTTTTCGAGATAGGCAGAATCACGTGACATGAGGAATTTGAAGTAAAAGGCATTGTACAAATCACTATAGTAGTGGTCTTTATTTTCTGAAATAGTGTCGGGGTTTAAAGCCTCCAATAAATGAAGCGAGGTATTGACAACATTAGTGTCCCTTGTGGTGCAGTTGATTGAGGTTAAATCTGCACGGAGCTCAAGATAATCTACCTGCTGTGCATTTCCTGCCGCACATAGACTAAAAAGAAAAACGGTTAAAAGGATTTTATACATAACTCGGGAGGGATTTTATTTCCCAAAAGTATAAAAGAATCGTTCA
>PXEK01000119.1 GCA_003564735.1 Cryomorphaceae bacterium | reverse complement strand
GCATATTTGCGGAGCATCAAAATACCGGGTTTCATGGCGTTGATAACCATCCCGGCATTTCAGGCGAAGGAGATTTTTAGCGATGTGATTGCAACTTCTGAGGTTCATCAATTTTGGTATCGCTGATTTTGATTCCAGGCATGTCATACTGCTCAAAATGACGATTGTGGGGTACGGGTTGTTTGGATTCTGATTTAGCCCGCTCCCCCGTCCCCTCTCAAATCATTCGAACTGCGAAAGTTGAGGGCGTTACATTAAACTTTACGAAAAAAAAGCCGGGCCCCGATATCGGGACCCGGCTTGTGGTCAAAACATGAATCTGTTTAAACTTACGTTTTAATTCAGATTCCGCATGTTGGTAACATGGTTTTTGAAATCGTTGTAAAGCCCGGTATCTGCACGTCCTCCGGGGAAGCAAATATTACCGCCAAATTCCCAGCACTTGGTGCCGTCGGCTGTAAGCTGCCACAGGAGGTTTCCATCCAGATTAATTGACTCAGCGTGCTCATAAAGAGCGTTATACATAGTACTGACACGCTCATCTCCCCAGCCGGGAAAACCGAACTCACCCATTACAAAAGGTTTACCATTGCTTTCGGCTATCGCTTGGTGATCGTTCAACCAGGCCCGTTGCGCCCGCAGTAAACTTTCATTTATTGTAGAACCAAAACCGAATTCGGATGGGTACCAGTGAGCGCTTCCGAAATCAATTTCAGGAATTGCTGTATTTAGCACGTAGCTTGTTCCTTCATTAGCCCGGAGCGCATACGTATTGCTGTACTCGCCAACCGAATAGACAGAAGGTGTACCCTCATCAAACCCTTCCTCACCTGTAGAGACCAAATGGTTCGGATCAATTGATTTGATGTATTGGGCCATTTCCTGATACCAGTCGCGCAGTATGGTCGGGTCTGCACCTGAGTTTCTGCCTTCGTTCATGATTTGCCATGCAACAATAGCCGGCTCGTCTTTGTAGGCAATTCCTGTAACGGTATTAACCCGGTTCAGCAGCATATCGATATAATCTTTAAACCACTGTTGGGTGTCGCTGTTGGAAAGGAAAAACGCCATATTGGTTGAAGGGTTTGAAGCACCTGCCCAGGTATTATACTGGCAAATACCACCCAATTCATCCCAGTAATTCACAAACGGGATGATAAAACCTATTCCGCGTTCTTTTCCTTTAGCGATTACGTTGTCCAGATCCACAAGGGCCGATTCACTATACACACCCGGAGATGTCTGAATGACATTTTCACTCGAATCATGCTGACTGTAACCACAGTCGTATCCGTCATAGAAACCCCACATACGAATTACGGTTATGCCCGTATCCTGAAAGATATTCATTGCACGATCAACTACAGCAGGGTTTAATTTTTCATAGTTCGGCAGATAATAGGCATTCGTACCTGCGAAGCGCATGACATTTCCATCTAATACAAAGTTGGAATTATTAACCTGAACAAAAGAGTCGGAAGGACCCGGTGTCGGTGGTTCTGTCGGTGGTGGATCTGTCGGAGGTGGTTCTGTCGGAGGGGGTACTGAACCTTCGGTACCCGTAGTAAAGCTCCAGGTGGACGACCATGTTTCGCCGGTAGTATCGCCGGAGGCTTTTACCCGCCAGTAGTATTTTTTCTGATGGACTAAGCTGTTGGAGGTATATGTTGTGCCTGAAACAGTGGTTTCAGTAATTACAGAGCTGAACGTGCTGTTATCTGAGAGCTGGTAAGCATACTCACTAACTCCTGACAATGACTCCCACGAAAATTCTATATCGGTGGATACCTTATCAGCATTGTTAAGCGGTGCGATTAATGTTACCGGGCCATCAGGTTCCGGAGGTGTTGGGCCGGGAGGTGGTGGTCCTGAACCTTCTTTTCCGGTGGTAAAGCTCCAGATGTCCGACCATGTTTCGCCTGTGGTATCACCAGAGGATTTTACTCTCCAGTAGTATTTTTTCTGAGGGACCAGAACATCAGGCATGAAAGTAGTTCCTGAAACAGTTGTTTCTGTGATAACAGAATTAAATGAACTGTTGTCTGAAAGCTGGTACTTATACGCACTTGTTCCTGACAATGACTCCCACGAGAATTCCAGGTCTGTGGATACCTTGTCGGCTTTATCAACGGGTGCAGTCAATGTTACTTTTGGTGAAGGGTCCGGTTCCGAACCTTCCATTCCGGTAGTAAAGCTGCGGGTTTCTGACCATGTTTCACCGCTGGTATCTCCGGCGGTCCTTACTCTCCAGTAATATTTTTTCTGATGGACCAGGACCTCGGGCTTATATGTAGTGCCTGAAACATCGGCTTCTTTAATTACTGAACTAAAGGTACTGTTATCAGAAAGTTGATAAACATACTCACTGGAGCCTGAAAATGCCTGCCATGAGAACTGGAGGTTTATGGAAACTTTATCGGCTTCATCAAGAGGAGATATCAACGTCACGCCGACGCTGGCCGGTCTGTTTCCCTGGCTTACGGTGAGGTCCCAGACTTCCGACCATGGGCCGGAATCGTTACTTCTGTTAGGAAAGACTTTCCACTTGTAGCTTTCATCCGCAGATAAAGGTGGAGTTGTGATCGAGGTGCCGGATATGGTGGTATCCATTACCGTCGACTCAAAGTTATTCGAGGAAGTAAGTACCAACCTGTAGGAGTCGGCACCTTCTATTTCATCCCAGACAAGACCTGCTTCCTGAGTTTGTCCGGTATTATTATTGTTGGTGGGGGGTTGAGATTCAGGTTTATCCGATGGGGATACAACTGAGTCGCACTGGGTTAATATTCCAAGCATAAGCACGGAATAAACCAGATACTTAGTTAAATGAATCATTATAAGTTAGAGATAAAGATAAAGCTTTATTAAAAAGCGTGTTATTTATAAAAACTAAACTTAGACCTTTTAGTATAAATAACAGGGCTATTTCAAAGCGTTTTAATTAGATAGGATGTAAATGATAATTGCTACAGTCGGAATCTTAAATCACGAACGTTGTGACTCGTACTACGGCTTCGCTTTGTTATATCCATTACACAATGGAACCGGTGCACACCCAACCATTTGTACAAAAAAAATTTCGCCCCTATCAAAGAACAGTTTAACTGATTAATAACATTTGGCATGAGAGGATGAATTTTTCTTAATAAATTGGGCCGAAAGTCGCTTCCGAAGCTATTAACTTGCAATTAATAGTACTCATTTTTGTCACTTTAACAGTCAAGGAACAAACCCGAAGCTATTTGACTTATCCCTTGCTCTCACCTTTTACCAATCCCGATCTCAACACGGTTTATTCCGGATAGCACCGGTTGGAAAACCATAGATGCATAATTTCAGACTACTTTTTCATAACGGCCTGTTTTATATGAAAACCAAGGGCTTGCTTAAAAAACACTAATTCAACTTCTCTATCAATGGTATGAAGCTTTCAAGGAACGCATTCCGGCCTTGGGGGAAAATGGCGACTGGTCGCTCCGCTCCCAATGGTGAATGGTGAATGGTGAATTTTGAATTTTGAATTTTTGAATCACTGTTGTCCGGGGAAACTGATTCTTACTGTATCCGTTGGCAGCATGTTTTTGTCCCGCGGATTACGCGGATTCAACGGATTGTTCCGGCCAAACTACGAAGTTTCGTGCCCTGAAGTAGTTTAGAGCCGGAGTTTTTTACTTGCTTTCAAGTTGAACTATTACGGTTAGATGCCCGTCAAAAAAGTCAGAAATCCTCCAGGTAGCTTGATATGAAGAACCAAATCCGGCCTTGTGAAAAAATGGCGTAAAGAACCTCGTGGAGTGGAGCGTTAAGAAAGAAACCGTTCCGCTGAGTAGTTTTTCAAATTGCTAAAAGAGACGGGGAGCTTTGGTTTCTTTTAGCGGAACGTAACGGGGTTTAGCCATTTTTTCCAGCCGGCGGTTTTTGGTTACCTTTTGTCCGCACAAAAGGTAAAGAAGGTTATTTCGACATCGGACTTACAAGACTACATCAAACCAATGAGGGTTTGATATAGCTTTACTAAAAAGATACCGGCAAAAAAAGTCTATTCGGCATTTTCGATGGATTCGCTGGTTTTAACCGGACACCAATGATTCAAAATACACCATTCACAATTCGGAGCGGAGCGACCCTAACGCCATTTTTTCACAAGGCCGGTTTATGGGTGGCATTTGAAAAGACTTTCTCCCACAGGTAGTCCGGTTAATAATATCAACCAACACCCTTCGTACAACTTAGGGTCTTCGTGCGATCGCGTTCTATTCAATAGATGTTAGTTTGATCACATTTCTTGATCTACTCACATCCTGGGTAAAGAATGCTTTTATACTTCCCATATGGACTTATTAATCGAACTCAGGTTATTACTCATATAATTTATCCACCCTTCAACCATAACCCCAATCCATTAACAATAAAACTCAAAGTTTGTAACTCACAAAAAGAAAATATCCAGCTCATCACACAACTTTTTCGAACTGAGGCGCCCGGTAAAGAAGTTCGTGTGGGTAGCCTTAAGCATCACCGGCTCTGATTCCCATCCCGGGGGCAGGAGCTGCTGGCGGTCGGTGCCGACCACAAAATCATTGGGATTG
>PXEK01000085.1 GCA_003564735.1 Cryomorphaceae bacterium | reverse complement strand
GAGGCAAAATACGCGAACAGCACCAACGGGAGCGCAGTAAGCCATGCCGCTGCACGATGCACCACCAACCTTCCTAATGGCACCAACAGTGCTGAAACAAGAATTCCCGATAGTACGGCTGTGAGCATAGCGTTTTTTATTTGAACCGCGAAATTAAATGAAAACCGGATAAGGCTGCCTGTGAAAAAAGGGACTTTCCCACAACAAAATCGTTATATTGAAATATGCTCTTCCAAAATTGAAAGGCTGCTTACACCATTCAACTGTATTATGCTTTATAAATACCTAAAACTAGGTATTTTTTCAAATTACCTACTTTTAGGTATTTAGAATGCTCCCTCCATCTCTACTTTTGCGCCATTATTTTTAATCAGTCTAAATAAATAGAGTAATGAAAAACTTCACACACACATTTATTCTACTGTTCGCATTATTCAGTTTTGGTGTTGCACAAGGGCAATTCAAATTTGAAAATACGGGAACCACTCAAACACTTTGGGATTTTCACCATGCACCCGACGGTAATATATACGCGGCCGGAAACAACGGTTTTTTGATGAGGGCGCAAGCTCAATGCGGAAATTGGAAAGTCCTATCCACACCTGTTAGCAACGGCTTGCGAAAAGTTAGGTTTGTTAACTCAAACGTAGGCTTTGTATGCGGCACTAGCGGTACTTTGTTACGAACTCTTGACGGCGGAAACACGTGGCAAAGCATGAATACGGGAACATCATCAGGACTGTTGGCCATGGAATTCATAAATGACTCTACCGGTTTTATCGCGGGAGGCGGGAGCGGCGGTAACCTCATTTTAAAAACAACAGACACAGGAAGTTCGTGGACTCCCGTAGCTCAAAATTTACCGTGGTCACCTTTTGATATGCATTTTGTGAATCAAAATATAGGCTACATGTCGGGTGTTTTAGGCGTAATTTATAAGACTGTAGACGGAGGTAACAGTTGGACAGACATAAGCGCGGGCGTAGGCGCAGGAAACCCCACGTGGACCGGGGTGTATTTCACTTCTGCCGATACGGGCTACGTAGCGGGACAAAACGGCAGTATATCAAAAACTACGGACGGGGGAACCACCTGGACACCTCAAACCACACCCGGAAGTGATTACCTCAATACCATATTTTTCACCCAAGCCCAACAAGGATACGCAGCCGGCAACAGTGGAGCGATTTACCAAACGAATGACGGGCAAAATTGGTCACGAATAACCACCCCTTTCACCACCGCGCTGCGCGGTATCATTGAGCTCAACAATGAAATTATGTTGGCGGGTTCATCAGGCTTAGTTGTCTCCTACATGCCGGGGATAACGTACGATATTCTTTTCTCTGAAACATTTTGCGATACGGCATCAGCAGACTCACTGCGTAATTGGACCAATACGGGCACAACATCTTGGCGGTTCGACAACCCCGGGAATCGCTCCGTTTTAGATAGTCTACTCGATGCTCCTTTCGCCTTATTAGATGCGGAATTTTTCGGTTCGTCATCGCCTGATTCTGCCGTTTTGGAGTCAGCCTTCATTGATATTTCGGGTGAAGACACCCTAGCTCTTCTCTGGAATGAATTTTACCGTCCTGATAGTTCCGGAAACTCAACATGCCGCATTGAAATCATTGACGGCACAACACAACACACGATTTATGAAAATAGCGGAGGCTATAACGGTCAAAGCCATGCCGATTATATTCGCACCGTGAATCAAACGCCTCAAAGTGCCCAATTACCTTTTGGTTTATCACAATCGCAAATAAAAATAAGAGTGACTTATATAAACACCTCGGCACAAAAAAACGGTTAGTGGGCAATAGATAATATGCAACTGTCCAACGGCTTTAAAGATAAATCTATCGGTAGTTCGGGAAGCGGTCAAAATTTTTGTACCGCAACAGACAGTTCGCAAATTGAAATTACAATTAACAACACCGGCAACATTGATATCCCGGGTGCAGAAATTGCCTACGGCTTCCCGAATCGCCCCCTCGCCTACTACTTTTTGGATGAAAGCATATCAGCCGGCACCTCACAATCATTCTTTGTATCCGCAGATACCATAATTCCTCAAAACACAAGTACTGTTTTACAAGTGCAATTGGTTAGAGCTTTTGACGGGAACCCGGCAAATAACAACGGTCAATACAATATTTCAGCATTTTCACCTGTTGCCGACTTGGGAAATGATACAGCGCTGTGCAGCAATCAAAGCCACATGTTAGAAAGCGCAAACACATTGTACGACAGTACCTTTTGGACGACAAGTAATGACACGATAGGTACGGGCAATCAACTCACAATCGATTCCGCGGGAATTTACACAATTACCAAGTTTTTGGCAGGCTGTATTGACTCCGATACCATTGAAGTGAGCATAGTGAAACCGGCCGAGGTAAGTATCCCTTCCGATACAGTTGTATGCGGCTTTGACTTCATCGAGCTTAATTTAAATATATCAGATTTTGATTCTTTGGTCAGAACCCCCGCCGCCGCTACAGGAAACAGCGCACTAATAGAGTCTTCGGGCTTATACGTTTTCAAAAGTTATGACCGTGGATGTAAACAAACGGATAGCCTTTATATTGATTTGGTTAATGAAACTGTCGGTTTGCCCGAAAAGGTAATTTTGTGTGAAGGGGAGGATACGCTAATTAGTCCTACCAACCTTTCGGGTGAGAACTATCTGTGGTTACACAATAACACTGAAACACCTGAGGTGAGATTATCTGATTCGGGATCTTACATTTTACAAATGACCGCAAGAGGATGCGAATTTTTTGATACCCTGTTACTCAGGCAGCAGGAAATTCCCACAGGCAAAGTAACAACAAGTACACCCGAAATCAGAGCCGGTGAAAATGTCATTTTTGAGATAAATACCAATGTCGATTCGGTTATTTGGAATTTTGGCGGTAACGCCAATATTTCAAATGCTTGGGGAATCGGGCCGCATTCAGTTGTTTTCACCTCGTCGGGTATCGAAACTGTGGAATGGCAATTACAAAACGATGCTTGCGGAGTTTTCACATATGATTCAACAATAACCGTTCTTAATCCCGTTTTTGTGGGAAATAATATCAGAAATACAGATGTAAAATTGTTTCCAAATCCCGCAGTTGGACAAGTTACCATCAAAACAGAACATAACACTGAGGTTGCTTTCTTTGATATATCCGGTTCGTTAATTATGAAATCTCGTTTAAATTCCGGTTCTAACCAAATTGATATTAGTGAATTTACTCCGGGTATTTATCTCGTCATTATTGAAGGATCCAACAATCGCGAGGTCTTAAAGCTAGTCGTAGGTTAATTCGCTAAACTTCTCTATTGTTGTTCTACTGCGCCTTATTGCCAAAAGGAATCTAATTGAGGTGCAGGATTCAAAAACCCGAACCAAGCTTTTGCTCAGTTCGGGTTTTTTGTATTCGAAAAAACACTCCGCCAAAACCCTCACTATCGCCGGATTTTGCTGTTCTTTGTACATATGAAATTATGCACGTTTTTGAAATTAATTCTTTTCTCAGTTAGCACGGCGCACACGTTTATCGGTCAAGCACAAGACGAATGTGTCTCGGGCGATTGTGAGAACGGATACGGCGAACAGCAATGCGATTGCGGATACCTTTATAAAGGTATGTTTGAAAACGGAGCCAAAACCTCAGGAAAACTGATTAAAGACGAACTGCACTACGTAGGCGAGTTTAGGGAAGATATGCCGTGGGGAAACGGAGCCATCTATTTTGCAGACAGCAGCAGCTACCGCGGCAAATTTAAAGCGGCTGCACCACACGGTGAAGGACGCTATTACACGGCTTCGGGTAAGTTGTACAAGGGAGAGATGCAAAACGGCGATTACACGGGTTTCGGGATTCTTTTTACGGATTCTACAAATTTGGATACCTATTACGCGGGCGGTTTTGAAAACGATAAGAAATCCGGTTACGGCATTGAAGTTCAGCCGGATTCGCTTACCTTCGGCTTCTATCGCAACAACGTGCTCAAAAAAGGTTGGGTGGTGACACGGGCCGGCGACTCTACTTTTACGGTGGTTGGCGTCGGGAGGGGTTCTGACCAAAAAAATGTTATGGTTTCGACTTTTGAAGGCAGTACGCTGCTCAGAACCCGCGACGGAACGGTCGAATTTTACTTACGCCCCGGGGAATTTGTAGAAATGATGGTCGCCGGCGACAAACGGTTAAGAAGATTTTATGCCGACTTAACCACGCCGGGCGAGAGCGCCGATTGATCATCGGTTTGTACATCGGCAAGAAACCGAAGAGCCGTGCGATTCACCGCAGCGGAAATGGGCGTGAAAGAAAAATCGGGGAGGTCATTCAATATTCTGCTGCTGTCATAATGCGTTTGAGCAAAAGCACTGTTAACCGTCTCCTTAGTAATGAGCGGCTTACTTCCCGTGAACAGACTTTTAATTGCTTCGAACAACCGTGCCGAGTGTGCGGCCATTTTCCCGGCTTTAATATGCGGAGGCTTTTTGTCCAATGCCGTACTCACCAATTCAAAATAACGTTTAAACGACATATTCTCGCCAATGAGCAAATAGCGTTTTGCCGACAGATT
>PXEK01000263.1 GCA_003564735.1 Cryomorphaceae bacterium | reverse complement strand
AGTGCCAACTTTGTCCCATCGGGAATTGATCCCTTATTGCAGGGCTTTACCCAATCTGCAGCGCGCATCATCGACGCCGACATCGAACTCAATCCGCTCAACAACTGGTTTTTCACAAGTATTTCCTCTGTTCTCATCGTTTCTTTGGGCTGGTACCTCACTGATAAAATCGTTGAGCCCCGACTCAAAAAAACAAGTCCGGTAGATGAAAACATCGAAGATGAACCCGTTATGGAAAAACTCAAGCCCGAGGAGCGCAAAGCCTTTTGGATTTCACTGGCGGCTATGGCGGCGGGGTTGATCGGGCTTTTCTTTTGGGTTTATCCCGAAAACTCCTCTTTGCGTGCACCGGACGGCGAAATCACCTCATTTCAAGCCCCCTTGATGAACTCCATTGTTCCACTTATATTTTTGGTTTTTCTACTTCCCGGAGTCATTTACGGCTTACTTTCCAAAACATTCAAAAACTCAGGCGATGTGATCAAAAGTATGACTAAAGCTATGAACGGCATGAGTTATTACGTTGTTATGGCCTTTTTCTGTGCTTTATTTATTGATGCCTTTGGTCAGTCCAACATCGGTGCTTTACTCGCATTAAAAGGAGCAGAGTTTCTTACAAGCATGAACCTCTCAGCAGAGGTGACGATTGTGGGTATCGTAATACTCACCACGTTTGTCAATATTTTAGTAGGCTCATCTTCAGCAAAGTGGGCCTTAATAGCTCCGGTTATGGTACCCATGCTTATGCAATTACAAATTTCTCCGGATTTAACGCAAGCAGCATATCGGGTAGGAGATTCGGTTTCCAATATCATCACCCCGCTTATGCCGTACTTCCCTCTGGTTGTGGTATTTTGCCAACGTTACGTCAAAAAAACGGGCATCGGCACATTAGTCTCCATGATGATTCCCTACAGCCTCGTGTTTTTCATCGCATGGACAATCTTTCTGCTGATTTACTGGAAACTAGGGATTCCTTTAGGATTACAATCCAACTATATTTATTAATGATTTTGGTCAGAACCGAATGCTCCTTTTGGTTCTGACCGAAATAATAAAACCAATCAAATGTTGCAAAAGGATATTGAAGTCACCAAAACCGCTCGCTATTTTCAATGCGGTGCGGATGAGCGACCTCGGCGGCTGTACGTTTGCACGCACGGGTACGGAATGAGTGCAAAGTACTTTATTCGAAAATTTGAAGTTTTAGCATCAAAAGGAGTGAAAGTAATAGCCCCTGAAGGACTCCACCGCTTTTATATTCAAGGAAGTAACGGGAGAGTGGGGGCCTCTTGGATGACAAAGGAGGACAGGCTTAATGATATTCAAGACAATATCAACTACCTGAATCGTTGCATTGAACACGCCGGAGCGACCGCAAAAACTGAAATTACCGCATTCGGCTTTTCACAAGGATTTCACACATTGCTGCGCTGGGCGGTGCATACGCCGTTTAATATTAGCAGAATAACAGCCTGGGGCAGCCACTTTCCCGATGATGTTTTAGATGAACGTTATTCTGCATTCTTTGCAAATAGGAAAATTGATGTTGTGTTGGGGGATACAGACGAATATCTTACGATTGAAAAAATGAAGTTACATTTGCATCGAATTAAGGAATACGGGATTAGGCCCGAATTTACCGTTTACAAAGGTAAACATAAGGTTTATCCCGAAGTCCTTAAATCACTATACCTGAATGACTAAAACGACAAGAAAAATTGTATTTTCACTGCTTACCGTAGCAGCGTTCATCCTCATGTATTTTATCAGGGATATCGTGGCGTATGTGGTCATTTCCGTTGTGCTTACCATCATTTTTGCGCCGCTCATGCGGTTGCTGGACAAAGTTACCATAAAAAACCGGCGATTGCCTGATTGGCTCAAAGCCCTTGCATGCCTACTTATTTTATATGCCGTTATAGGTATTCTCATCAATGTATTTGCACCTATCCTGGTTAAAGAAATCAAAGACTTATCCCAAATCAAATTAGAAGATGTAAACAAGGCACTTTCCGGGCCGATTAACTTTATTGAGCAAAAAGCTGAGGAGTGGAGCATTCAAGACAACGGAAACGTCATTGACCGCCGTTATTTGCAAAACAAAGTAGTGGACTTTTTAGACCTGCGTACCATGTCATCATACTTTACTTCTTTTATTTCGGGTATAGGAAGTTTGTTGTTAGCTGTTTTTTCTGTAAGTTTTATTACTTTTTTCCTGCTTAAAGACAGGCATATAACAAGAGAAGCGATTGAAATTTTAGTTCCTCGTGGATATGTTGAAAATGCGAGGCACGTGGTAGAAAATGCCAATAGAATATTACAACGGTATTTCATAGGTCTCATTATTCAAATCAGCGTTATATCCACGTTTGTTAGTGTTTCACTGTCGATAATCGGCATTAAAAATGCGCTACTCATCGGCTTTTTTGCCGGCCTAATCAACATTATTCCTTATTTGGGTCCTGCCATAGGGGCAACAGTAGGTATAATCATTGCTCTTACCACAAATATGGATATGTACACGGCAAGCGATATACTGCCGCTGCTCATTAAAATGGCATCGGTTTTTGCCATTGTTCAGCTACTCGACAATTTCATTTTTCAACCCCTGATTTTCTCTAATTCAATCAACGCTCATCCGTTGGAAATATTCTTGGTAATATTGGTAGGGGGCACGCTGTTTGGTATTCCGGGAATGATTATCGCCATACCTTCTTACAGTTTCATTCGCATTGTTGTTCGTGAGCTTATTAACCGGTTTGACCTCAATGAGCGCTTCTCGGTAAAAAAGCAATAATATTTCTTTTCAGAGTTTTTAAATACATTTTTGTGACCCAACCGGAGCTGCTTTAATTAATATTTTTGAAGTGCCTTTGCGTGGACAATACCCCATATGGCAAGGTATTGAAAAGCCCGAAATAAAACTACCTTTGCACATTGTAAAAAAAGAGTTCCATGAACAGAATATGTAAGTTATTTGATATTGAAAAACCTATTATACAGGCCGGAATGATTTGGTGCAGTCCGTGGCAATTGGCCTCGGCGGTTTCCAATAAAGGCGGGTTAGGGATTATAGGCTCGGGGTCGATGTATCCCGAGGTATTGGAAGAGCACGTAGTAAAATGCAAACAAGCCACCGATAAACCTTTTGCGGTAAATATTCCTCTGCTGTACCCCAATATTGAAGAACACGTAAATACCATCATTAAACATAAAGTCCCTGTAGTTTTTACTTCGGCGGGAAGCCCCAAAAAACTTACTCCCATACTCAAAGATGCGGGAATCAAAGTCGTACATGTGGTTTCCTCTACTGTTTTTGCTCAAAAATCTGAAGCCGCCGGAGTTGATGCCGTTGTTGCTGAAGGGTTTGAGGCGGGCGGACACAACGGGAGAGATGAAACCACTACGATGTGCCTCATCCCCAACGTAGTGAAAGCGGTTGATATACCTGTAATTGCCGCGGGCGGTATTGGTTCAGGGCGGGGCATGCTCGCCGCTATGGCGTTGGGTGCCGATGCGGTACAGGTAGGGAGCAGGTTTGCTGCGAGTGTTGAATCATCGGCGCATGAAAATTTCAAAAACAAAATTGTAGAGAGTCGGGAAGGGGACACCATATTAACCTTGAAGGAGTTGGCTCCGGTTCGACTTATCAAAAACAGTTTTTATGAATCGGTTAAAAACGCCTACGCACGATGCGCCAATGTTGATGAACTCAAAGAAATTCTGGGTAGAGCCAGAGCCAAAAAAGGTATGTTTGAAGGCGACCTAGAAGAAGGTGAATTAGAAATAGGACAGGTAAGTTCGCAAATAAACGAGGTGAAAAGTGCCGGCGAAATTTTTGATGATTTTGTCAAAGAATACCATGAAGCGCGGACTGAACTCCTCAGCGAGTCGGCAAACTTTTAACTTTTTGGTCAGAACCTTAATAAAATCACATCAATACAACGAATTCCACTTTTTTTCGTTACATTATAGGGTTACTCGAAGTATGCGCAAACTGACTTTAATTATCATATTCATTTATTTGAGCCTTGTTGTGCACGCACAGCAGCCGCCCGAGTTGCGTTGTTTGGCGGTGCAACCAAACGGTAGCGTGGTGGCTACGTGGATTCCCGCCACTGACCCCAACAACAATTTTACGGAATACACACTTAATGTCTCTCAAAACGAAAACGGCCCATACAATTCAACCACAGTAGTTCCAATAGGAACTACCGACACTAACTTTACTCCAAATATAGTGAACAGCACGGAGTATTACTATGTTACTGCCGTTTATGATAGTGCCGGAACCCCTGTCGAATTACATTCAGAAACACTTAGTGTTATTATGCCCAACATCATCGCTCAAACCGATACTACGGCAACTATTGAGTGGAATACGCAAATAACACCAAATTTAACTTCAAACAGCGGGGAATACGAAGTATTTAGAAGGTTTGGCCCCGGCGCTGCATGGGAGTTTAGAGGGACTTCTCTCTATTGGAATGAAGAGTTTAATGACGATGATTTTAAGGTTTGCGAGCAAGAGATTCATTATAAAATCGAGACTTCTGACAACAGCGGGTGCACTTCTGTTTCCAAAGTAGTTGAGGAGGTTTT
>PXEK01000370.1 GCA_003564735.1 Cryomorphaceae bacterium | reverse complement strand
CGTTTGATCCCCTCTGATTATTATTACCGCCGCCACCACCACCGCCTAAACCATTGATTCCGGGCGTTGAAGGAATCGTATCGTTTGCGCCGTTTCCACCGCCTCCCAAACCGCCTGAACCGGGTACGTTTTCTTGAGCAGCACCTCCGGCACCACCTCCTGCATAGTAAATTTGCGATCCGGTTATATCAAACGTCAACCCTGCTCCACCATCTGTTCCGGCTTCTCCGTTACTCCCCGATAAATTTGCAGCGGCAGACCCTGCACCTCCACCGCCTGTAGCCGCAGCACCTGCGGGCGACCCACCACTATTTCCACCGCTATTACCAAAACCGCCTGAAGTTGAAGAACTCTGCAATGCAGAACCTCCCGAACTCCCTCGGCTTCCCCCTCCCGAACCGCCATTCCTGCCTCGTCCGTTCCCTCCAATTCCACCACCACCGCCAATAGCAATCAAATTATCAAAAATACTGTTCCCTCCGTTTTCACCCGTTGTATTTCCGGAGGTTGGAGCTATCCCTCCGGCTCCTACTTCAATAAATATATCATGAGAAATAATTTTATAAGACGACTTGTGAACAACTCCTCCTGCTCCACCGCCGCCCGAACCTGCATTGTTAAAGCTTAAACTCGTACCCCCACTGCCGCCGCCTGCAACCACAAGAACCTCAACCTCTTCAACATAACAAGGCAACTGATATGTTTGCGAACCTGTAGAAGTAAACTCCATCACCTCATAGATTTTTGAACTTACTGTATCATAATACGAGGTATCGGGCTGTGTAAAAACATTTACCGAAAAAAAGATAGTACAACAGGCAACAAGCAGAGCCCTCTTGGTTGTTATTGAATAAATCGAAATTAGTTTCATGATATTATTTAAATTTACAATATGGCGCGCAAAGTAACGCTGAGTACAACGACCGGTGAAAAAAGCAGTTTATTTAGAGGTATAAAAAGAAAGATTTCAAGCATAAAAATTAATTAAATGTCACAACATACATTTCGCCCTGTCTTTTACCTGCCCTACTATGCAGTAGCAGATAAAAGAATCAAAACAACCGATATAAAGAAATTAAATTTTTTCATGTTTTCCCAATTTGGAGCACTGCTCAATTTACTCTTAAAAATTTTATATGGCAAAATTACAACAATACCAAATTAACAACTCTAGCTGATCAAAGTTTTCAAACTTTGACTTGTTAATATCGCAAGAGTTCAAGTTATCATATAGAGCTTTAACCCTTTACACCAATCAAGCATACCGAATTCAATCTTAAAAAGTAACAATATCAGCTTTTAATTAAAAAATATATATATTTGCCATTAATTAAACCTGTAATAATAACACATTAAGATTTTAAACCATGAAAAAAAACTTTACTTTGCTTTCTAAAAGCGTCCTGTTTTCAGCGCTGTTTCTACTTTATAACGTGCCCCATGAGTCATTTGGCCAATGTTCCTCATCCGGAATTACCGTAACTACGGGAGGGTGTACGGCTCCAATTCAACCGACAGACACAACAGTTTGCGGTGCAAGCTTTTCCATACCCGGATTAGCCGTTAGAAGAACTCTTCAAAACGCACAACCTAATGTAGATTACTTAGCCTATTTTGATAATTCTCCGGGTTCTTTTATCACTGTTTTTGATTCCTCAAATGTTGCTATCGCTTGGGGCACGGCTCCTGTTATTTTTAGTGTTCCCGGAGCTATGGATGTTTTCATTCAAAACAATACTGACGGCGTAACCTGCGGCCCGCCGCCATCAAATTACGATTTGTTTGTTACACAGGCTGACCTTTGCGATGACCCCGTTAACATCACATCTTCCAACATCACCTCTTTCACCGCAGATCTCAACTGGAACACTCAAGAACCCGGGAACAGTTGGGAGTACTTGGTTTTACCGCAAGGTACACCGCCCTCCGGCTCGGGGACCGCCGTTACAGATTCCTCGGCATCGATTAGCGGTCTTCTCGGTGAAACGGATTATGATGTTTATGTGCGTCAAGAGTGTGTCTCCGGCGACACTTCAGGTTGGGCCGGGCCGCACAGTTTTTCAACACTAGCCTGCCCCTCAACCAATGTAACCGCTAATTTAGGCGGTGATACGATTGTTTGTGAGGGAGATAACTTCCAAATCACTTTAGACGCCGGCAACCCCGGCAGCACTTATTTGTGGAGCACCAATCAAACCTCACAAAATATTACCGTTACTCAAACCGGTGTTTATTGGGCAAAGGTTTTTGACGCTCAAGGCTGTTCAAGTATCGATACCGTTGAAATTACCGAAAGTGCCCCGCCTAAACCCAATTTGGGTTCTGACCAATATGTTTGCCTGAATGAAGAGATTAATATTCATTTAGATGCAGGCCAATACTCCTCTTATGTTTGGAATAACGGTGGTCAGAACCAAACCCGGGTTGCTGACGAATACGGCGAGTATTGGGTAATAGTAACCGACAGTAACGGTTGCAGCGGAGGTGATACTATTGTTGTAGATTCGCTGGAAATACCGAGCGTACATATTGATGACGAAACCATTTGTCCGGGAGACTCTGTTTTACTTCTGGCTCCTTTTGGCTTTACCACGTATAATTGGAGTACCGGCTCTCAAAACCAATCTACCATGGCGAGCGAAGAGGGACAATATACACTTATAGTTACCAACGACTCCGGTTGTGCCGATACTACTATGCCCTATGTCACAGTAATTGACCTCGGTTTAGACTTAGGCGCAGACACCTCCGTTTTAGAAGGAGACACACTCATTTTAAACGCGCCAACGGGTATGGTAAGCTACTTATGGAGTACAGGCGGAACCTTAAGTTCCATTGCCTTAAGCAAAAATAATACTCCGGCAAATATTTGGGTAATGATTGAAGATTCAAACGGTTGTAAAGCAACCGACACCATATTTGTTGATCTGATTCCATCTGTCGGAATTCAAGAAAAAAGCCTCACCGATTCTCGCATTTACCCCAACCCGATAAGTGAATACGCTCAAGTAGAATTAAATTTAGCATCTGCCGGAGATGTTCATATTCAGGTTTTAAGCTTAACGGGCAAGGTAGTTCACAATGAAAGACTCGCTTCTCCAACGGGTAAGAGTGTACATACCTTAAACTTGAATCAACTTTCAAGCGGCGTTTATTTGGTGCGAATTACCGCCGGAGACAAAACGCTCAACCGCAAAATAACTAAGATGTAAACAGCTCTTTATCAAACTAAAAATCCCGACCAATAATTTGGTCGGGATTTTTTTTACCCGAATAATTATTGAATGGTTTCTTTTGCTAAAGTTCACCACAAAAAAAGCCTCTCCAAAATTGAAGAGGCTTTCATTTAAAAATATTTGGAATGAATTTACTTCACTTCAACAAGCTCGATATCAAAAATCAAGTCTTTTCCCGCAAGAGGGTGATTGGCGTCAACAATAATGGAATCGTCTTTTACCTCTGCAACAACCAACGGCATTTCACGGCCATCGGGGGTCTTTGACATTAACGACATTCCTTTTTCAGGCTTGATTTCAGCAGGCAGCTGACTTTTTGGTACTTCTTGAATCAATTCATCACGCCTGTCGCCATAGGCCTTATCGGCAGGAATGTTCAAGGTTTTTTTCTCACTTACCTTCATATCTATCAATCCCTCTTCAAATCCGGGAATTAATTGTCCTTGTCCCATGGTAAACTCAAGAGGCTCTCCGCGATCTACAGAACTGTCAAAAACTTCGCCGTCTGCCAATTTACCTGTGTAATGTACCCTTACGGTATCATTTGCTTTAACTTGACTCATAAAAAAATGATTTTAAAAATTTTGTGCCCTTAAGCACTATCTAAATTATCGTGCAAAGGTACATTAAATTACCGGGAGTGAAAAACAACTACCCGTAGCCCAACGCTTTTCGCAACCTTTGTAAAACAGGTAAGCCTATCTCTCTCGCTCTTTCGGCTCCTTTTTCTAATCGAGCATCAATCTCACTTTTATTTTCCATTAAATACGCATAACGCTCACGAGCCGCACCGTATTTTTCTTTGATAAGCTCCAACAACTCTTTTTTAGCGTGTCCGTAGCCGTAACCGCCCTTGAGGTAATTGGCGCGCATTTCGCCCACTTGCTCCTCCGTACCCAATAAGCGGTATATATTAAACACGTTACAAGAGTCCGGATTTTTGGGGTCTTCAAGCGGCGTAGTATCGGTAACAATGCCCATAACGCTTTTTTTCAATTCTTTGGCTGTTCCAAAAACGTTGATGGTATTGCCGTATGATTTGCTCATTTTTTGTCCATCGGTACCGGGAACAATTTTTACTTTTTCGTGAAACGAAGACTCGGGGAGTTTTAACAACTCCTCACCCAGCGTGTGATTGATGCTGCCGGCAATATCACGCGTCATTTCCAAATGCTGTTTTTGATCTTTGCCCACCGGAACAATATCGGCATCATACATCAAAATATCACACGCCATAAGCACCGGATAATCAAACAGCCCGGCATTTACATCACTCAGTCTGTCGCTTTTATCTTTAAAACTGTGCGCGTTTGCCAGCATAGGGAATGGCGTAAAGCAATTCAAATACCAAGTCATTTCACACACCTCGGGAATATCGCTTT
>PXEK01000269.1 GCA_003564735.1 Cryomorphaceae bacterium | reverse complement strand
TATTGATGAAAAAGAAGAAAAACCAAATACAGAAAATATTGAAAATGAAGAAGTACAATAGATTTATGGAAACGTTTTGGCTCGTGGCCTCAATATTGAGCGCTTTTGGCGTGGTGTATTTCTACTTTATTGAAGGGGTGAAAGACCACCCGATTATACTCTCGGTTCCTTTTATGGCCTTTTTCCTTTTCATTATCCGGCGCTGGTTTAGAAAGCGGTTAGAGAGCGATTACCGCGAGGAACAAAACGACAATAACTCATAACCCTGTCATTCTTCACTGTAAATTTGAAAGTAGGTTCACCGTAATTCTTTAATTTTGACCTCAAATTGGGCTTTTGGCCTTAACTTATTTCAGCCTTAAAACAAGGCTAACCGCTGTATGGATACAACAACCTTTATTTTAATTTTTGCGGCACTGGTGGCTTCGGCGTTTTTCTCGGGTATGGAAATCGCTTTTGTTTCTGCCAATAAATTGAAGATTGAGCTGTCGAAAAAAAACGGCGATATCTCGGGTCGCTTTTACAGTCGGTTTATGAAGGTGCCCGGCAGGTTTATCACTTCCATGCTTTTAGGTAACAATATTGCTTTGGTGATTTACGGTATTTCTATGGGCGGACTTTTAACCGGGCTGCTATCCGGTTATCTAACCACCGAAATTTCTATGCTTTTGGTGCAGACCCTCATCACCACGTTGATAATTCTCGTTTTTGCCGAGTTTTTGCCCAAATTGGTTTTTAGTATAAATCCCAACGGCAGTTTAAAGTTGTTTTCAGGGCCCGTGATATTCTTTTATTACTTGATTTACCCTTTGGTTTTTATTATTTCAGGGATATCTAATTTCATTTTAATTAAAATAATGAAGGTGAAGCCGGCAACAAGCAGAATCAAGTTTGGCATGGTGGATATCGACCACTTGGTAAAGGAGGCCACCGCCGCATCTTATGAAGATGACAACTTGGATACCGAGGTTCAAATTTTCCAAAATGCACTTGACTTCTCCGGGATTAAAACACGGGAGTGCATGATTCCCCGAACCGAGATTGTGGCCTTTGAGGTAAACGATGATGTAGCCGAATTGCACCAAAAATTTATTGAAACGGGTTTTTCAAAAATAATCATTTACCGCGACAATATTGATAATGCCATAGGCTATGTGCATTCATCTGAGATGTTTAACAACCCTGAATCCATTAAGAGTGTAACCCTCCCCGTTTCGGTTGTTCCCGAATCCATGCCCGCCGGCGAGTTGCTTAAAATGCTTATTGGTAAAAAACGCAGTATTGCCATTGTGCTGGATGAATTTGGTGGTACGGCCGGATTGGTAACTATTGAAGATGTGATTGAGGAAATATTTGGCGATATTGAAGATGAGCACGATACCGATTCCCTCACCGAACAGCAAATCGACCCCGTTACTTTTCGTTTTTCGGGAAGGTTGGAGGTAGATTACCTCAATGAGCACTACAATTTACAAATTCCGGAATCAGAGGATTACGAAACTCTCGCCGGCTACATTTTGAGTCAGTCCGGAAATATTCTCGAAGAACACGAAGTACTTGATACAGAGATGTATGAATTTAAAATTTTAAAAAGTGCGGCCATGCGAATTGACGAGGTGCAAATGAAAGTGAAATCTACTTAGATTTTTGGTATTCAGGTTAAATGTATAATCGTATATTCGCAGCCCGAAATTCAGAAAAACTACAATACAAGAAATGGCTATAATAGGTAAAATCAGGAAACAATCTACAGTACTTTTAATTGCTGTTGGAGGTGCAATGGTACTCTTTGTACTCAGTGACTTATTAGGATCGGGAGGCTCTATGTTTACAGGCCCCGATGACAAGGTAGGTGAAATTAACGGAACCAAAATTACTTACAGCGAGTTTGAGCAAAGGGTAAAAAGAGCCGTGGAAACTCGTTTGGGCGGTTCGGCAAATAACGATCAAATTCAACAGTTGCGGGATCAAGTGTGGGAAGAGTTGATTAGAGAACACAGTTTGGACAGGCAAATGGAAAAGTTGGGATTAAGTATGAGCGATCGCGAGATTTTTCACACCATAAAAAACGATCCTCAAAACCAAATTTTGCGCAGCTATTTTAGTGACCCGCAAACGGGACAACTAATTGACAGGTTCTCTAACCCCAACGGTACCATAAATACAGATGCTGTTTTATCTTACTTTCAGCAAGTGCTGAGTGTAGATCCCGACGAACAACCCGAGGCTGCCGATGCTCAACGTTCATTCCGTTTCTTAATTAACAACATGCGTGATATGGGTAAAGACAGGAAATACGGTTACTTGATTAGTACGGGTCTTTACGCTACCTCCCTAGAGATTGAAAAAGCAGATGTAGAGCGCGGTAGAACACACACAATTGAGTACGCCGTGAAACGCTACGCCGGTATGCCTGATGATGAGTTTGAACCCTCAGAGTCAGAATTGAAAAAATACTACAATGAGGTGAAGGATGAGGCGCGATTCAAACAAAAAGAAGCCATTCGCTCAGTGGAATACGTAATTTTTGACGTTGTGGCCACGCCCGCCGATACGCAGTCGTCATTTGATGCACTGAAAGAAATGGTACAGCCTTTCAGTTTTGCTACTGATGACACATTGTTCGTGAATGAAAACGGTGACACCCCTTTTAACGTAAGTTGGAAAGCTGTTTACAACTTGCCTGAAGGACAAGATTCGGCCATAATGACCGCTGATACCGGAACAGTAATCGGGCCCTACCTCAATGATGACCGTGTTGAAATTTCGAAAATATTGGCCTTTAAAACCGCTCCCGACTCTGTAAGAGCTCGACATATTCTTGTGGGCTTCCCGCAAGAAGGTGAGGTGGATTCGGCCGAAATTAGAAATATTGCCGACAGTTTGAAAACATCGATCGAAGAGGGTGCCGACTTTGGTATGATTTCTCGTCAATTCAGCGCCGATCAAAGCTCACGCGATGAAGGTGGTGAGCTGGATTGGTTTACTGAGGGAACCATGGTAAAGCCGTTTAATGATTACTGCTTTGAGAATAAAACAGGCGATATGGGAATCGTGGCCACACGATTTGGTTTTCATATTATTGAAATTCTCGATCAAACTCCCGATGTGGAAAAAGTACTCTTGGCTACGGTGGATGACTTTATTGAGCCCTCACAACAAACTTACCAATCGGTTTACTCCGAGGCGAACTCTTTTGCTATTGAAAATAAAAGCGCAGATGACTTCTTAACCAACGGTGAACTTTACGGAAGCAGAACAGCGCCCACCGTCAGAAAAAGTGACCGACAACTGGACGGTATAGACAACTCGCGCGAGGTAGTTCGATGGATTTATGAAAATGAAGCGGGAGACGTGTCCAAAGTCTTCGACTTACAAGGTGAATACATGGTAGTTTTAATCACTGAAGCTCGTGAAAAAGGTCGTTTGCCGTTTGAAATTGCAAAGGACGGATTGATTACCGAGCTCACCAATAAGAAAAAAGCCGCTAAGGCGATTGAGGAAGCCGGCAATGCCGCTACTCCGCAAGAAGCAGCTCAAAAGTGGGGAGTACAAGTTGAAAATGCCGAGCCATTTACATTCAATGACTTCTCCATTCCGGGATTGGGAGCTGAACCTAAAGTACAAGGTAAAGCGTTCCGCTTAGAATCAGGGGAATCGGCAGGGCCTATTGAAGGAAACTCGGGAGTGTTCTTTATTACACTAAAAATGTCGCAAGACGCGCCCGGCGGAGCCACTCGTCAAGAGCTTGAACAAATGATGGGGTCTAATGCCGCTACTCGAGCTGAGCAGGCCATTAAAGAACGCGCCTCTGTAAAAGACAACAGAATCAAATTCTACTAGATTTAGGTTTACGGTTTATCCAACCGGAGTAACCGACATAAAATAAAACCCGCTACTTTCGATTATCGAGAGCGAGCGGGTTTCTTTTTATAATGAAAATTCAATTAAGAGCAAAGTATAGGAGATGTGAGGCTCTAACTCGGCAAGTCATCAAATTTTAAAACCGTTCTTTACAAAGCCTACAAATTCCATAAATCCCGATTTTGAGGTAAACACCCTTTTCAATTCTCCACCAATAGACTTTTCGCTCTCCCCTTTGACTTCTTGGGCATTTTCCTCATCCTTATAATCAATGTGGTCACCTATTTTAACGTAATTATTCATGAAGTTGTCTTCCTTTGGCACCCCTTTAAAATCATTGTGTTTTTTAGCTAACTCATCGGCTTTGGCATAACGATCTTTATAGCTTTCGTAGCCCTTTTTTTCCTCCAACAGCCCTAAATTATTGTGAGCCACCTCATCCATCGGGTCCAATTCAATCGCCTTTTTGTAATCCTTTATGGCTCCGTCAATATCACCGCAAGCGTCACGCACAAAAGCCCGGCTTGAGTACCTGAAAGGATTTTCGGGCTGTAGCTCAACCGCCTTGTCAAAATCAACCAAAGCCAAGCCCTTCTTGGTTAAGTGAAAATATGAAAGTCCGCGCTCGTAATAAATATATGCATTTTCGGGGTCGGCATCCAAAGCTTTACTAAACAATTCAATCGCTTGTTCGTAATTTTGTGCCTTGTATTCCTTCTTGCCCCTGTCAAAATAATTCATAGTATATGTCTTTGAAAATT
>PXEK01000255.1 GCA_003564735.1 Cryomorphaceae bacterium | reverse complement strand
TTTAATGTATGCGTAAGAAATAATCAGGATTAAAGCAGAGCCGTAAGGAGCTCCCGCTATTGCCGTTCCTGCTTGTTCCCCTCCGGTTTTAACAACAGGGTGGCCCGCCAAAAACGGCGTTAAATGCTCTGCCACACCAATAGGCCCCATACCGGGACCACCACCTCCGTGAGGAATAGCAAAAGTTTTATGTAAGTTCAAGTGGCACACATCCGCTCCAATTTCACCGGGAGAAGTCAAACCTACTTGTGCGTTCATGTTGGCACCATCCATGTAAACCTGACCGCCGTGTGCGTGAACAATATTAATAATGTCTCTAATAGCGGCTTCAAAAACACCATGAGTGGAGGGGTAAGTCACCATTAATGCTGCCAAGTCTTCACTGTACTGCTCGGCTTTTTCTTTCAAGTCTTGAACATCAATATTCCCCTTTTCGTCACATTTTACCACAACCACCTTCATTCCTGCCATAACGGCACTTGCCGGATTGGTACCGTGCGCTGATGATGGAATCAAACAAATATTTCTGCGTTCCTCGTTATTTGCATGGTGATACGCGCGAATGGCCATCAAACCGGCGTATTCTCCCTGAGCACCGGAATTGGGTTGAAACGAAATACTATGAAACCCGGTAATTTCAGCCAAATCTCTACCCAACTCATCAATCATCTCCCTATAACCTTCTCGTTGATTTTCAGGAGAGAAAGGATGAATTTTCGCAAAATCGGGGTTGGAAATAGGCATAAGCTCGGTGGCAGCATTTAGCTTCATTGTACACGACCCCAAAGAAATCATGGAATGAGTTAGCGAAAGATCTCTATTCTCCAATCGTTTAATGTATCTCATCAGTTCCGTTTCTGAATGATACAGGTTAAAGATTTCATGTTCCAAAAATGTTGTACATCGCTCTACTTCTTTACCGGGCAGTGGAATGGGGTTCTGACCAATAGTATTAAACTCTTTTCCTGTAAGGGTTTTTGTAATAATACCTGCCAGTTGCTCAACATCACTCCATGTAGTGGTTTCATCTAAACTCATGGAAAATGAGCGGGTATTGTAGCGCAAGTTTACTCCCTCAGCTTCAGCTGCTTCTTTCAACAACTTTAAATCAGACTCAGTTGCCGATACAGTAAGCGTATCGAAATGTTTATGATTCTCAACGCGTAACCCGGCCTCTTCCAGTGCCCGTTTTAGATTACCCGTTTGGTCATAAACTTTTTTGGCAATCGCTTTTAACCCTTCAGAGCCGTGATAAACTGCATAAAAACCCGCCATTACGGCCAGTAAAGCCTGTGCTGTACAAATATTTGAGGTGGCTTTATCTCTTTTGATGTGCTGTTCACGCGTTTGCAAAGCCATACGGTAAGCCGGTTTACCGTCAACGTCTTTACTCACACCTATAATTCTACCCGGAATTTGTCTTTTAAACTTCTCGTAAGTGGCAAAATAGGCCGCGTGCGGACCCCCGTTACCCATTGGAATACCAAATCTTTGCGTACTACCCACCGCACAATCAGCACCCATTGAACCGGGCGATTTCAACAGCGCTAAACTCAAAACATCAGCCGCCATGCATACCATGATATCGTAATCGTGGGCTTTTTTGATAAAACCCTCATAATCGCGTACCTCACCGGAAACATCGGGATATTGTAGCATAGCACCAAAATATGTATTGTCGGCTACAAAGTCAGTGGGAGAGCCCGTAACAATTTCAATATTCAAAGGTAAGGCTCTAGTTTTTAACACGTCAAGTGTTTGAGGGAATACACCATCAGCAACGAAGTACTTTAGCACCCCCGCTTTTTTCGCCTTTCTGGAACGGGCGGCATAAAACATTAACATGGCTTCGGCGGCTGCAGTAGACTCATCCAAAAGTGAAGCGTTCGCTAATTCCATATTTGTTAAATCGGCTACCATGGTTTGGAAGTTCAACAATGCCTCAAGCCTCCCCTGAGCAATTTCGGCTTGATAAGGAGTGTAAGCCGTGTACCATCCGGGGTTTTCCAGTACATTTCGCAAAATGGGACTTGGCGTGTGAGTATCATAATACCCCATACCTATGTAACTTTTGAAAACCTTATTCTTTTTGCCCAGTGCATCAATGTGTTCCAAAAACTCCGCTTCTGTCATGGCGGGCGAAATATTTGGCAAACCTTTCAAACGAATTGAATCCGGAATGGTATCACTAATAAGTTCGTCAAGACTATCAAAACCTGTCTCCTTTAAAAGGTTCTCTTGTATATGTTTTCTCGGGCCTATATGTCTGCGTTCAAAACCAAATAAACTCATAATTGTATAGTTAAAATGAGGACGGCAAATATAGCTCAAAACTTTACCGCACTAATAAAAAAAGAGCTTTCGTATTACTGCCAAACGCAAGTATAAATACTTTGTTTTTATCTTTTCATTTTTTTGGTCAGAACCTCAACCAAACACAACGTTACAGTTTAAATATCAATTACTTAAACATTAACAAAAAGAATACTCCTCTACCTGATTCTTTCAACTCCGGATAGCTATCTTTGCAGCCCAAATACAAAAGCCCATGAATACGCCCGACGATTTACTCAAAAAAGTAATTTCTCACTGTAAAGAGTACGGTTTCATTTATCCCTCAAGTGAAATTTATGACGGATTAAGTGCCACCTACGATTACGGTCCTAACGGTGCAGAACTCAAAAACAACCTTAGGGAGTACTGGTGGAAAGCTATGGTGCAAATGAATGAGAATATCGTGGGGCTTGACGCGGCTATTTTTATGCATCCTTCCACATGGAAGGCCAGCGGGCACATCGAGGCGTTTAATGATCCGCTAATTGATAATAAAGACTCCAAAAAACGCTATCGTGCCGATGTTCTCATTGAAGACCACATTGAGAAAATAAGAGGTAAAATACAAAAGGAGGTCAAGAAAGCAGCCAAGCGATTTGGTGAAAGTTTTGATGAGGAGCAGTTCCTTAACACCAACCCTCGCGTTCTTAAAAATCAAGAAAAAATCTCGAGCATTCAAGAGCGAATGAAAACCCTTTTAGATGATGAGGATTTAAAAGGGGTTAAGGAGTTAATTGAAGATTTGGGCATTGCTGATCCCGTTTCCGGTTCAAAAAACTGGACCGATGTGAGGCAGTTTAACCTGATGTTCTCTACAGAACTAGGCTCACTAAGTGAAGGCGCCAATAAAGTTTACCTGCGCCCTGAAACTGCGCAGGGAATTTTCGTAAACTTTTCAAACGTTCAAAAAACCGGCCGAATGAAAATTCCGTTCGGGATTGCTCAAACGGGAAAGGCATTTAGAAATGAAATTATTGCTCGCCAGTTTATTTTTAGAATGCGTGAATTTGAGCAAATGGAAATGCAATATTTCGTAAAACCCGGAACAGAAATTGAACACTACGAATATTGGAAGAAAAAACGTCAACAGTGGCACGAATTACTCGCCTTAGGGAAAGAGAAATACAGAACTCACGACCACATCAAACTCGCTCACTACGCCAATGCCGCATGTGATATTGAATACGACTTCCCGATGGGCTTTAAGGAGCTGGAAGGCATCCACTCTCGAACCGATTTTGATTTGAAGGGGCATGAGGAAGAGTCAGGTAAAAAGCTGAGATACTTCGACCCTGAAGAAAATGAAAGCTACACACCTTATGTGGTAGAAACTTCAATAGGTTTGGATCGCCTATTCCTAGCTGTGATGAGCTCCTCGTATAAGGAAGAAAAGCAAAAGGACGGCTCTGAAAGAACTCTACTGAGCATTCCTGATTTTTTAGCGCCGGTTAAAGCGGTGGTGATGCCGTTGACCAAGAAAGACGGCTTACCCGAAAAAGCGAGAGAAATAATGAGTTCGCTACAAACGGAATTGATGTGTAAATATGACGAAAAAGATTCCATTGGTAAGCGTTACCGCAGGCAAGATGCCGTGGGCACGCCTTACTGCATCACAATTGACCATGATACATTAAGTGATAACAGTGTAACAATTCGGGAGCGCGACAGCATGAAACAGGAACGTGTAAATATTCAGCAATTGCCTCAATTACTGGAAGAAAAAACGAGCGTTAGTCATGTATTAAAAAGCTTATCTGCGGATTAATCATAATTCACGTAACCTTTATTCACTTCCGGTTAAGAGATACACGAACGGTATTCGGTTTTTGATTTTAAATCACTCATCTTCCGAGCCGAAAAGCCCGTGTAACTCAGTATCAATTTTATGGATAATCAAGCCCAAGTCGCTTTGATCTTCCTTAAAGTTATTGTCATCAACATCAATAATTAATGCTTTACCTTCATAAGAATTAATGAATGACTCGTATCGTTCATTAAGTCTTTTTAAATAATCTATTCGTATGGCTTCTTCGTAATCGCGACCTCTTTGTTGAATTTGATTAACCAACGTAGGAACTGAGGCTTTCAAGTAAATAAGTAAATCGGGAGGTTGAATAAAGGAATTTATCAAACTGAAAAGAGAAAAGTAATTTTCAAAGTCACGGGTGGTCATCAAGTTCATGGCGTGCAGGTTTGGCGCAAAGATGTACGCGTCTTCGTAAATGGTTCGGTCTTGAATAATGGTTTTCCCGGATTTTCTTATCTCCAAAATTTGATTGAACCTACTATTTAAGAAATACACTTGCAAATTGAACGACCACCTTTGCATATCGTTGTAAAAGTCATTCAAGTAAGGGTTTTCCTCTACATCTTCAAAATGCGGCTCCCAACCGTAGTGCTTTGACAAAAGCTTTGTTAGTGTTGTTTTCCCTGAACCAATATTTCCTGCTATTGCTATGTGCATAAAATTTTATTTTCAAATTACAATCCGCTTGATGCTTCACCTAAATAAATACCAAGTAAGCCGTTAATATTAGAGAGTATTCCAAAAGAAGTTTTTCAAGCCCTCTCCCGACAATTTTGAATTCGACTATACCCATTCATTGTAGAAGCATCAATTAAATGACTCTACAAATTTACATTAAATATGTGCAGATTATTTTCTGACAGCAAGTAAATTTTATTTCTGTGCACCGCTAAATACTTACTGTTTTTCGTAGGTAAATCCAGCTCGCTCATATCACTCGTTTTCTCATCAAAAACAAACAGCTTACTATCTGTCTGAAAATAAACTCTATCCCCAAAGTAATCTATAGATAACACCCCCTTTATGGGAACCTTACGATAATACGTACCAAAGAAATCAAAAATGAAAACCCCTTCATCGGGATCAGTAAGATAAAGCCTTCGGTTCGATTCAAATAACTTCACAGGGTTAATATCCGAACCTATAATCTGCATCAGGTTTGACGTTGAGTTGGTTTCTCTAAGGTTTTCGTTGAGTCGGGTGAGTTTGAAGGTGCTTTTATCAAATAGCCAAATACCGTTATCATACGAGAGACAAGCCGCCACGGTTTGCGGATACCCGATAAAATCCAATTCAATGTTGTTGCCCCTAACTCCCAATTCATTATCCACAAATACTATTTGTAGCAGCTCATCGAAAAACACCATAATTTTCAAGGGGTTACTTACATCCATAGAGCTTATACGCCCGTATTTCTTGAAGCTTTCGGTTTTTATTACTTCTCCCAACGCGTTGAGTTTTTCAATTTTTTCGTTGTGAAAAAGATAAACGTTGCCCAACTTATCTACTTCTACCCCGTTCGCCTTAACCGGGATAGTCTTTAACTTGGTAAATGTCTCTTGTTGAGCATTCGCCAATAAAGAAAATAATATTAAGGTAATTAAGGAATAAAATCGCTTATTGAACGGAAACCTCACTAAGTACATCTTCTAAATATTTTCTATTGTTCGACAGTCTGGGCACCTTATTTTGCCCCCCTAACTTACCTCTTTTTTTCATCCATTCATAAAACGTACCGGAAGGTAAAAAGTGAATTTTTGGTAGCATGAGCACAAAGTTTTTATACCTCTTGGCCTCATAATCTGTATTGCAAGCTTTCAATTCATCATCTAATATTCGTGTGAAATTCTCTCGATTTTCAGGTAGTTTCTCAAACTCAATGGCCCATTCATGACCGCCCGTTTCACTGTTACTCATAAAAACGGGAGCTGCGGTGTAATCCTTAATTTGTGCTCCGGTTGTTTCGCAGGCAATTTTAAGTGCTTTTTCGGCATTTTCAATAATGAGTTCTTCTCCAAATGCATTAATAAAGTGTTTTGTACGCCCGGTAACTCTTACTTTAAAAGGATTCAGGGAAGTAAACTCGATAGTGTCACCTATTTCATAACGCCAAAGACCGCCATTAGTGGATATTATGAGTGCGTATTGCTCTCCCGTTTCTACTTCATGCAGTGAGAGTGTTTCCGGTTGGTCACTTCCTATTTCACCTAAGGGCATAAACTCGTAATAAATACCGTAATCTAACATCAATAGAAGACCGTTATCCTCGCCGCCAATTACGTTTTGAATACCAAAAAAACCCTCACTTGCATTATAGGTTTCTAGGTAAGAAATATTTAAGCCTTCAAATAACTCTTCAAAGTTATTTTTATAGGGTTCGAAACTTACCCCACCGTGAGCAAAAAGCTCTAAGTTTGGCCAGACTTTTGAAATATGTTCTTTACCCGTGTACTCAAGTACTCTTTTAAGTAAGACGAGTGTCCAGGAGGGTACCCCCGTGATACTGGTGATATCTTGCTCTGAGGTAACCTCCACCATTTTTTGGATTTTTTCTTCCCACTCCTCCATCAAAGCTACGTCAATGGAAGGCGTTCTTTGATGCTCAGCCCAAAAGGGAAGGTTCCTGATAATCACAGCCGACAAATCACCATAGTAAGAATTATCATTCAGTTTGTTTACACTACTGCTACCGCCCAAAACGAGCCCCTTCCCTGTAAACAGTTTGGATTGCGGCCGGGCATTATAATAAAGAGAAATGAGATCTTTCCCCCCCTTGTAGTGACAATCTTCAAGAGACTCTTTGGTTACGGGTATAAACTTACTTTTATCTGCGGTAGTTCCACTTGACTTTGCAAACCATTTTACGGTTCCCGGCCATAAAACATCGGGCTTCCCCTCCATTATCTCCTCTATTCTGGAATGCAACGTTTCATAGCTTTGAATGGGAACTGCTTTTTTGAAATCCTCCGATGTTTTAATTTTTGAGTAGTCGTGTTCTTTTCCCCACTCCGTAAGCGTACCCTTTTCAACTAAAGAGTCAAACCATTCTGCCTGAACCTCATGCGGATACTTTATAAAAAGCTCTATTTGATGATAGCGCTTTTTCATGAGCCATGAAATAATCGAGTTCTTAAATTCCATTTACCAATTTATTTACGGCATTTTTACAAAAGACACCGTGCTTTGTATTTTAATTTCTACCGATGTATTCAACAATCATCCAAATATCCTCTTCCGGTCTGTCGTTACTATCGGTTGACATACCGGCTATTTCGTCAAGTACCTCGAAGCCCGAAATGATTTCCCCAAAAACGGTGTAGCCGCCATCTAAATGTGGTGCACCTCCCTCGTGCGCATAAACCTCGATTTGCTCGTTAGAAAGTCTGAAAGGCTCAACCTTTTCAGCAACCTTAGGCTTTAAAGCCTCCCAAAAGTCTCTTGCTTCATCGTAGTTTTTAGCTTCCGTTAAGCGCTTATAGTGCTGCAAAAGAGAATCATTCTCGGGATTTCTCAAAAACCGGGTGATTTCATTACTGTACATTTGATTGATGCGCTGTTCATCCATTTTCCTCAAATTATCGGCCTCAAATTTTTGACCTTGTACGAAATAAAACTGTGATCCCGAGCTTTCTTTTTTGGGATTAATATTATCTCCTTTGCGCGCTGCGGCCAAGGCTCCTCTTTTATGAATAAGTGTATCCACAAACTCGGGCGGGATGGTATAGTTTGGATTTGAATTACCCAAGACTTGGCCGGGTTTAGCGTTTTTTGAAGCAGGATCGCCTCCTTGAATCATAAAACCGCTAATCACGCGATGAAACAACAAACTGTCATAATATCCCGATTTAGCCAACTCAATAAAATTTTGAGTGTGTTTTGGCGTTTCGTCATAAAGTGCAACAACAATATCTCCTTTTGGGGTTTTTATTAAAACTTTTTCCCGATTTTCTTGCCCGTTTGTGACCAAACCGAGAAAAAGAATTAAAATTGCGGTTATAAAAATGTTTACCGGTAATTTCATTTGCTTTACATTTGAAAATTCAAAAGTCGCTAAAATGATTAGAACAAAGAAGACTTTCCTCACATTTACGCTCTATTTTGTTTTTATGAGCTTATTCATTGCTTGCAGCAGTGATGATGACGACATTGATGAAGATGCAACAGTTGGCGAAATCATGACGCTAAATGCTGATGGTGAAAGAGTTGCAGGAAGCACGGTAAGGTTAGATTGTGAGAGCAGCATAAATCAACCCTGCGATGTTGAGTTCACCGGGCTAACGGATGAGCAAGGAATTTTTAGACGAGAGTTCCAATTACCCAAGGTATTGAGAGTGCGCGCACACAAAATCGTTATTGATACTACGGTTGAAGGCACATTACCGGACACGAACCAAATCATCACACGTGATTCGATTTGCGGGGAAACTTACATATCAATAATTGAGAGCCAAGTAAGTCGACAAACCGTAGTCCTATTCAGTTGCGATTAAGTTTTATCTCCATTATATTTTCTTTTAGCCATAACGCTTTTTCATTTTCATACTTATCAAGTATTTGATAACTCCTCGTTATTCCTTCGTTAAAACAGGGATCCCTGATTACCTTTTTTGGGTGTCCTTCCCAAATGCTCAAAAGCCAAAGGCGTGGCCTCCCGTCCCCTGGGAGTTCGAGTTAGAAAGCCCTCTTGAATAAGGAAAGGTTCATACACCTCTTCAATGGTTCCCGCGTTTTCCCCAACTGCGGTAGCAATTGTGGTGATGCCCACAGGTCCTCCCTGAAACTTATCAATAATCGCACTTAAAATTCGGTTATCCATTTCATCTAACCCGTATTTATCTACATTAAGTGCCTCAAGTGCGATATGCGTAATTTTCAAATCTATTTTGCCCGAACCCTTTATTTCGGCAAAATCTCGCACCCTTCGCAATAACGCATTGGCGATTCTGGGCGTACCCCTACTACGTCCCGCAATTTCGTAGGCCGCCTTATTCTCGATTTCAATATTCAATATTTGAGAGGAGCGTTTTACTATCGTTGCCAATAAATCAGCATTGTAGTAGCTCAACCTGGAATTAATACCGAACCGAGCTCTCAATGGACTAGTCAGCAATCCCGAACGCGTTGTAGCGCCAACTAGGGTAAACGGATTGAGGTCAATTTGAACCGAGCGTGCATTTGGCCCTGTATCAATCATAATATCGATTACATAGTCCTCCATTGCAGAGTACAAAAACTCCTCAACAACCGGACTCAAGCGATGAATTTCATCAATGAATAAAACATCCTTCTCCTCTAAATTAGTTAATAGTCCCGCCAAATCTCCGGGTTTATCTAGAACAGGACCGGACGTTACTTTAAAGCCCACACTTAACTCATTCGCTATAATATTGGCCAAGGTTGTTTTACCCAGCCCGGGAGGGCCGTGCAAAAGAACATGATCTAAAGCCTCACCGCGCCTCAAGGCGGCTTGAACAAATATTTTTAGGTTGTCGGTTACTTGGCTCTGACCACTAAAATCTGAAAACGTCTTGGGCCTTAGAACTTTTTCCAGTTCTTTATCTGATTGAGATAAATGCTCTTGATCGGGATTTAAACTTTCATTCATCACGAACAAAAGTACGAATAACGGAGTTATAAAAAGAGTTATCTAAGTAAAGGAAGGTACTTTATGTATTTGAGAATTCAGTAACTCCACATTTGCATGTTTTTACTTATACCTTTTACGTATATATTTCTTTGTTTGCTCTCAACAATGATGTTGCGAAAAACTTATGCCGTCGGCTTTTGGCCTATGCTGGCCCTCAATATTGTGTTCACACCGTTCATTATTTTTGTAGCGTCAATATTTTTTCCCAAATATCCCAAAGCATATTGCATGTTGCCTTTTGATACTTTTAGAGTTGGGGAAAGTTATAATTATAAATTCAAGAAGAAAAAAAGGTTCGTAATTATCGTGAACCATGACGGAGCTTACGAAATTAGCAGGAACACGTTTAATCGACACTTTTCACAAGTTATAGAAAAAAAAACTGAGCCTTCAGACAGCTCTGTGTTTAAACCCCGGAAAAATAGAAAATGAGATAATACGCTGCCTTTTTGGTCAGAACCCCAAAAACTCAAACTCCTTTAAAGCAGGCAAGGAAAACAGAAGTGTTAAGCCCGTGTTTTTATTTCACGGTTGCCCCTTATTATTAAAATCCTCGTACAGTTTCTTAATCAAAATGTTCGCTCTAATAATATAAATTGGGGAATTCAAACTTCTCCGCGAGAAGCTATCTCCGGAATATGTCAGCCTGTAGCCCAATCCTGCACCAACTGAAAGATACTTTAATACCGTATAATCACCAATTAAGTGTGGCTCGTATAAAACAACGGTTCTCCAAGAAGTTGACTTAATCGACCCTAAAGAATCTTCATATTTGAATTGTGACCCCCCGATACCCAATAGCATTTGGAGAGTCATCTTCAGCCTTTGTTTACGATAGTAAACGTATTCACCATACAAGCTACCATATCTCAAGCGAAAATCCTGACTTAGAACATTCTCACCTGCTCCCTCTTGAAAATCGCGGGTAATCGAGGTGAATAAAAAATTATACCCCAGCCCTAACCTTACAACCTCGTCAAAATTGACTCCGACTCGAAGCCCTAAAATCCCCGCTCTTCGTGAAGCTATGAACGAATTGCGTGAGTCTACATCCCAGTCAAATCTAGGTTTTTCAGCCAATGCCGAACGTATATCATTAAAAGCATAATTTTCCGGTTGGCATAAAGTAAATAAGGGTAAAAATAAAAAATATACCAAACTAAAAATGCCCCTGCTTAACAGAGGCATTTTATATTTATAAAGAAAAAAACTCATGCATATTTTTAGTGTTCTCCATCAATCTCACCTTCTTCTAAAGGTACGGTCTGAGGAACAAAATCGTTCTCTTTTCCCGGTTTACTGTAGTCGTAAGCCCAACGATGAACTACAGGCAATTTACCCGGCCAGTTGCCGTGGATATGTTCAACCGGAGTAGTCCATTCAAGTGTATTCGAGCCCCAAGGGTTCTGCTTCGCTTTTGGCCCTCTATAAACACTGTAGAAGAAATTGAAAAAGAAGATCAATTGTGCAAAAGAGCCAACAATCGCAAAAATCGTTACCAACACATTCAAATCGATAAACACATCAAACATGGGGAACTCAGAATTCGTGTAGTATCTACGAGGAACGCCTGCCAGACCCATAAAGTGTTGCGGGAAGAATACACCGTAACCACTCACAAAAGTCAACCAAAAGTGAACATGACCTAATTTCATATTCATCATGCGACCGTACATTTTAGGGAACCAATGATATACTCCCGCAAACATCGCAAGAACTGCCGAAAGACCCATCACAATGTGGAAGTGAGCCACAACAAAGTACGTATCGTGCAAATTGATGTCTAAAGCAGCATCTGCCAAGATAATACCTGTTAAACCTCCTGAAATGAAAGTAGAAACCATCGCTATACTAAACATCATAGCCGGTGTAAACTTCAAATTTCCTTTCCATAAGGTACTAATGTAGTTAAAGGCTTTTACTGCAGAGGGTATAGCAATTAACAAAGTTGTAAACGTAAATACAGAACCAATAAACGGATCCATACCCGTGACAAACATATGATGACCCCAAACAATAAAAGACAAAAAGCCGATGGCTAAGATTGAACCAACCATAGCTCTATAACCAAAAATAGGTTTTCTGGCATTGGTAGCAATAACTTCGGAAGTCAAACCTAGAGCCGGTAAGATAATAATATATACTTCGGGGTGTCCCAAGAACCAAAACAGGTGCTGGTAAAGTATGGGAGAGCCACCTGTTTGAGTCAAAGCTTCACCCGCGACGAAAATATCCGACAAGTAAAAAGCAGTTCCGAAAGAACGATCGAATAACAACAACAACGCCGCTGAAAAAAGCACGGGAAAGGACAAAAGTCCTAAAATAGCAGTAGTTAAAAGCGCCCAAATAGTCAGTGGAAGACGTGTCATTTTCATCCCTTTGGTTCTCAAGTTAATTACGGTAACAATGTAATTAAGACCACCAATCAAAGAACTGGCGATAAAAACTGTCATGGATACCAACCATAAGGTCATTCCCAAACCTGAGCCCGACATACTTTGCGGTAATGCACTTAAGGGCGGATAAACCGTCCAACCTGCAGCAGCGGGACCTGATTCGACAAAGAGTGATGCTACCATGATTGCTGATGAAAGGAAAAACAACCAATACGATAGCATATTCAAAAATCCTGAGGCCATATCACGCGCACCAATCTGCAATGGAATTAGCAAATTTGCGAAGGTTCCACTTAGACCACCCGTTAACAGGAAAAATACCATGATAGTGCCGTGAATGGTAACCAAGGCGAGATACATATTTGGATCAAGTACTCCGTCAGGAGCCCATTTTTCTCCTAAGAAAAAAGAAAGAGCTGAAAAACTCTCACCCGGCCATGCTAACTGAAGACGGAATAGAATGGACATAATCATGGCAATAGTAGCCATAACCATTGCAGTTATTAGAAACTGCTTTGCAATCATTTTGTGATCTTGACTAAAAATATACTTAGATACAAATGATTCTTTATGGTGTTCTGCTGCGTGTGCTTGCGTACTCATAATTTAAAATTTATTTTGTTGTTGCTAAATCGTTATTCTCCTTCTCTACTTCAATCTCCTCGTTCACTGAACGATTTTCTGCGGTTTCAACAGATGTAAAAGTGTTTTGTTCGGCTAACCAGCTCTCATAGTCCTCTTCCGATTCAACGATAATCGTCATTTGCATATTGTAATGCGCGGCACCACAAATTTTGTTACAAAACAAAACGTAGTCAAACTCCTCATTTCCTGTTTTTGCCCTCATTTCCTTAGTGGTAATGGTAGGAGTAAAATGAAATCGGGTGGGTGTGCCCGGTACACAATTCATTTGAGCCCTAAAATGTGGCATGTAGGCACTGTGTATAACGTCTTGAGAACGAAAATGCATATTTACGGTTTTGTTTACCGGTATATGTATTTCTCCGGTCACTACTTTATCATCGTCACCCGCTCTGTAGGGCTCAACCGTGTTTTTTCGGCTGTAAGTTCGAATGGTTTGTAATTGACGTTTTTTATTGTCAAGCTCTTTTGAAAGTTCCTTTTCTCTCAACCCGCCTTCAGGAGCATTTGCCAAATTACCCTCAATTCTCTCGATATCTTCTTTTATATCCTCTATTCGCGACTTAATAGTTTCGGGAGTGATTACTCCTAGTGGGTTTGCTCCTGTAATAAAGTTGTAATTCGACTCACCCAATTCATTATCGGTTCCCGCAAAGCGAGCGGTCCAGCCAAATTGTTTCGAAAAAATTTCAACATTTACGGCCTCTTCGGGGGCTTCATCAGTGATGTTATTCCATGCTGTAAGACCATAAATAATAATTACCGCCAAAACGATAGCCGGCAGCGTAGTCCAAATAAGCTCGAGCTTATTATTGTGCGTTATAAATTCCGCTCTCCTCTTAGGACTCCAATAGTATTTTGATGCGAAGTAAAACAATAGAATATGTGTTCCTGCGAAGGCAATAATTAAGATTACCCAGTTGAAATTCATCAAACTATCGATAACAGCGCCGTGTTCGGATGCTGCAACGGGTAACAATTTATCTCCATATTCCATAACCAGCCATACGAAGAAGGCGAAATAGAGAACCCCAAAAATCAGCCATAACTTTCCGTTTAGCTTATTTCCGTTGTAATCCACAGAATCTTGAGTATTTCCGCGCAATTTCGCGCCTAGCTCAAATACCCGCACTAACTGAACCAGTGCGACAATTCCTAAAATCGTTAATACAATTGCAAGTAAACTCATGCTTGATTTATTATTTCCGGTTTATTAATTGATATGATGGTGTAAACTCTCTTCTAACAGGGCATGCTCTTTAACCATTAAGGGAGCTTTCGCCAGTTGGGAAAGAACTACAAAAAGGAAGACACCTGCATATCCTAACAACATTCCAATTTCAACAACACCTATAGTGCCTTGGTCTTTCAAAACACCGGGTGTAAATAAGAAATATGAATCCAACCAGTGCCCAAAAAGAATTACAATTCCTACGAAGATTAACACACCCGGGTTTCTCTTTGTTGTCTTCGACATAAGGAGTAACATGGGGAAAATAAAATTAATGAGAACCATCGTCCAGAAAGTAAACTTGTAATCTTCTATTCTTGCGATGAAATAAGTAACCTCCTCAGGTATATTGGAGTACCAAATCAACATAAACTGACTAAACCATAAATAAGTCCAAAGAAATGAAATTCCAAATACCCATTTCCCCATATCGTGAATATGGCTGCTGTTTATCTCTTTTAAGTGACCTTTAGATTTTAACCACAAAGTCATGATAATTGCCACGGTCATTCCCGTAATCCAAACCCCGGCAAAGATGTACCAGCCAAACAATGTTGAGAACCAGTGTGTATCTATGGACATGATCCAATCCCAAGAGCCGATATGAATAGTATATCCGAAAAACACGAGGAACAGAGCCGAAAGCGTAATATTCTTTTTAAACCATTTTTTTGGTTGTGCCTCTTCGTCTTCAACTATTGAACGCTTGCGGAAGAGAAAGGCGAACAAATTCCAAACACCCAATAGCAATATGATTCGCAACCACCAAAAAGATAAATTCAAGTATGGTTCTTTATTGGCGATAATGTAATCGAAATGTTCAGAGTGAGGATCCATTAGTTCTGAATCCATCCAGTGATACATATGTGTCCAATGAAAAGTGGCTCCGATAAAAACAATGATCAACATAATGGAACCAACGGGCAAAAACATATTTAAAGCCTCAAATAATCTTTTAAATACGACAAACCAACCTGCCTGAGAGGCCATGTTTACCGCAATAAAGAAGGTTGCTGCCAACCCGATACTGAAAAAGTACCAGCCGTTAATCATTGCACTCACCCAAGTTCTTTCTCCTTGACCTGTGAAAATGCCGTAAAGCACCGCTAAAAGTCCCACACCTATTAGGCCGAAAGATACTTTTTTGTGTTTATCGGTAAATGTGAATTGTTCCATTGTTCTGTTTCTTTTGTCTGTTATATGGTTATGAATTGAAGCATCAGGTTTTATGCTTCTTCAGTTCTTTCTTCTTCGTTTTCAGCGTCAGAGGTGCTTTGAGCTCCCAATTTTGACGGATCTTTACCTTGGAGCTTTTGTACGTAAAAAACCAACTTCCAACGGTCTTCTTGCGATATTTGTCCCTTGTGGGCTCCCATCAAACCTTTGCCGTAAGTAATGGAGTGGAAGATTTTACCTTCAGGTAAGTCTATCAATCTATCACTGTCATAAGCGGGAACAACCCCCGGCCAATAATCACTTTGAGGCACTGTACCTTCGCCGTTTCCGTTTTTACCGTGACATTGGATACAAAAATTCTCGAAAATACGCTTACCCTCTTTCAAGTGGTCATCGTGGAAAGCAAGCGGATTTCTCAATTCATCACCTGCTTTTTCGTAATCTTCCGCATTATTTTGGTAGGCATATGGTGTAAAACCTCTGGGAATTGACCCATCTGCCGGCTTTCTTGCACCTAGACCATCCGGAAATAAATCTGATGGTTCATAAGTACCAATGGAGGGGTCTCTGTACATATCAGGCATATATTCCAAGCCGGGACTATTTGGGTCGCTGCAGCTCCAGGCCATAATTGCCACAATTATCAATACCGCAAATCTTTTCAAACTATTCATCACTATAAGAATTTCGTTATGCGTTCTTTTTCAAAAATCTCAACTACCTCTGTTTCCTTTAGGGCATTTCTTAAATCATCAACACTCATTTCATTATTACGAAATGAAAGTTCAACAGCAAAATGATCATCTGTCGTTTTTGGATGAGGGTTACGAGCCGGCAAACCCGGGAAGGTCATATTTCTTGCAAAATATGTTATCGCCATACCGTGAGCAGCACAGAGTACAGTGAACTCAAACATGATAGGAATAAATGCCGGTAGGTTCTCGTACAGACTGAAATTGGGCTTTCCGCCAATATTCATTGGCCAATCAATAATCATAAAGTAATTGATGGCCAAAATAGCAAGTGTAAGTCCTCCTAAGCCAAACATAAAAGATGTAATGGCTATTCGCGTCCATTTCATTCCGAGCACGTCTTCAAGACCGTGAATAGGGAATGGGCTGTAAGCGTCATTCACTTTTATACCTTTTGACTGCAACTTCTTGATACCCTCAACAAGTCTGTCGTCATCATTATATAAACCGTATAGGAAATTTTCAGTTGTCATATTCCAAAAAAATTAAGCTGTTGTTTCGGGTGTTTTATCTTCGGTTTTCTTTTCTCTGTAAGCTTCACCTGAGCTTTTCAAAATACTTTTCAGTTCGTTCAGAGCCAATACAGGGAAGAATCTAGTAAAAAGTAAGAACAATGTGAAGAACAAGCCAATGGTTCCCAGATAAACTCCAATATCTACCCACGTAGGATGGAACCAAGACCAGTTAGAAGGTAAGTAATCTCTGTGCAAAGACGTAACGATAATCACAAACCTCTCAAACCACATACCGATGTTTACGAAAATAGATAAAATAAAAGAGAGCATCAGGTTTCGTCTCAGTTTCTTGAACCAGAAAAACTGAGGCGTAATTACGTTACACGCCATCATAGACCAATAAGACCAAGCGTATGGACCTGAGAAACGGTTCAAGAATGCGTAAGATTCATACTCTACTCCTGAGTACCATGAAATGAACAACTCAGAAAGATAGGCTGTCCCTACCATTGAACCGGTCACAACTATGATGATATTCATCAATTCGATGTGTTGGATGGTGATGGATCTCTCGTAACTCAATACTTTTCGTGTGATCAGCAATAGTGTTTGCACCATGGCAAAACCCGAGAAAATCGCCCCTGCCACAAAGTAGGGTGGGAAAATAGTGGTGTGCCATCCGGGAATCACCGAAGTAGCAAAGTCCATAGATACAATAGAGTGTACCGAGAAAACCAGTGGGGTAGCCAATCCGGCCAAAACCAATGAAACTTCCTCAAAACGAATCCAAGCTTTTGCATTACCTGTCCATCCAAAACTCAAAAGACCGTACATCTTTCTCGCAATAGGACCGGTAGCTCTGTCACGTATTGTAGCAAAGTCCGGAATTAAACCGATATACCAAAAAACTAATGAAACTGAGAAGTAAGTCGAAATCGCGAAAACGTCCCATAAAAGAGGGGAGTTGAAATTCACCCACAACGAACCAAACTGGTTGGGAATTGGAAGTACCCAGTAAGAAACCCAGATGCGCCCCATGTGGATTCCCGGGAACAAGGCCGCCATCATTACGGCAAAAATAGTCATCGCCTCGGCAGCTCTGTTAATCGCCATTCTCCACTTTTGACGGAAAAGGAGAAGCACCGCAGAGATAAGAGTACCTGCGTGACCAATACCTACCCACCAAACAAAGTTAGTAATATCCCATGCCCAACCAACGGTATTATTCAAACCCCAAACTCCAATACCTCTGCCAATAAGGTAGGTAATGGTTCCAAGGCCCCACAATCCCAATGTAAGAGCTACGAGGAAAACCGCCCACCAAAGCTTGTTGGCTTTGCCTTCTACCGGCGCGCAAACCTCCTCAGTTATCTTGTTGTAAGTAACGTCTTTGCCCAGTATTAAGGGCTCACGAACTTCTGCTTCTTTAACCATTTATATTCGTTTTTATTTTGTACACAAATTAGGCTTCTTCACTTTTCATATTCTCACCGGGGCGCGTCGCCTGTATCATATCACTAACTCGCTCCTCATCTACATTTCTAACCTTTGTGTGATAATGAACACTCGGCTTAGTTCCTATTTCAGCCAATAGATTGTAAGTTCTATCATCTGATACTTTCTCCGCTATTACCGATTGCTCATCGTTCATATCACCAAACGTAATGGCATGAGTCGGACAAGCAGAGGCGCATGCCGTTGTTACCTCTCCATCCTTTACCGGACGTCCTTCTTTCTTAGCGTTCAATTTACCATCTTGGATTCTTTGTACACAGAAAGAACATTTCTCCATAACACCTCTTGCACGAACCGTTACATCAGGATTCAATACCATTTTTCCCAAGTCACTTTGCGATGGATTCACCTCAGTAAACTTAGAGTCGGCCATATAATTGAACCAGTTGAATCGTCTCACCTTGTAAGGACAGTTGTTCGCACAGTAGCGCGTACCAATACAACGATTGTAAGTCATTTGGTTCAGTCCTTCATTACTATGCGTTGTTGCCGCTACAGGGCAAACTGTTTCACAAGGTGCGTGATTACAGTGCTGACACATTACGGGTTGATATACAGCTTCAGGATATGCCGAGGGCTCCTCCATTTTAGCATACATATCAATTTTACCCAGATTCTGTTGCTGACCCTTAACCTTGGTCATATCTGAGCTAAAGTATCTGTCAATTCGAAGCCACGCCATAATTCTTCCTCTGCGAACTTCATCTTTTCCTACAACAGGCACATTATTTTCAGAGTGACACCCAATCACACAAGCACCGCAGCCGATACATGCGCTCAAGTC
>PXEK01000159.1 GCA_003564735.1 Cryomorphaceae bacterium | reverse complement strand
TGTTAAAGCGGTAAAACATGTCAAACCCCCAACTTGCAACATCTGCAAAGTCAAAATATTCTCTGAGGAAATTATTGTTTGTATCCAGTGCGTTAATAACTTCATTAGGTATATCGACTTCACTAAAGCCACCAATAACATAAAACAGGCTATCCTTTGATTCCACCGCTTCCACAAATCCTTCGGGTAGTTGATACTCCCTAATGGCGGAATTTTGCGCTTTGGCGTTGGAAATATGAAAAATCAGGATGAAGAACAGTGTATTTTTTACATTCATAAACAAACCTCATCAATTTTTATTCCTTAATGATTACGCTGATTATAAAGTGCAGGTTACGATAGCTTTATGTCGTATTTCAAAACATGATTCAGGTGGCCGGTTCTCCCATTTTTGGAAAAAAGCCTTAAATCTAATTAACCTCTAATATTCATAGGTTGCCGTTGGTTTTCATCGGCAACCTATGAATATTTCGGGTTTGAGGGGCTTGTGCCCCGATTAACTTTTATGGGTATTATTCACCCAGCAAGTCTTCGAGAGAAAGCTCTTTGAGAGGACCGTACGATTTCAACTCTTTAAAATTGATTTTATCGCGGTCGCCCATAACCATAAGTCTGAACTTTCTGCCTTTAATGTACTGTTCTTGAAAGTCCAGCACATCTTGCAATGTACCTGATTGAGCAAATTCGTAAACAGCTTTGTTTATATCCTCATCATAGCCCATTCGTCGAGCGGTTTCATATTCAAATAATAAGCCTGTTCGCAATACGCGTCTGCTTTCAATTTTTGCCATAAGAGCTTCTCGGGAATTCTCAAAGGCATTTTCTGAAACGGGAGGCTCGTGTATTATGGCCGTCATTGCGGGCAGCGCATCGGGCAGTTTATCGGCTTGAGTGCCTATAAATCCGGTAAATGTAAAGGGTTCATCAGGTGAGTAGGGTGTGCCAAAACGGGCATAAGCCGAATAAGCCAACGCCTTACCCTCACGTAATTCCTGAAATACAATGGAACCCATGTTCCCGCTAAAGTATGAGTTGTACAAGCGAATCACCGGAATCAGATTTTTGTCGAACTCCTCATTCACGTTAATCATACGTAAATCGGTTTGTACCATGTCGTAGTGCGTCCAAAACACCTCGTTTTGCTCATTTTGCCAATAGGGGTACTCACGATTTTCTTTCAAGCGCTTGAGCTCATCGGCTATATGGTGCTTTTCTTCAAAAAGGGCTTTTGCATCCCCAATATTGCTCGGACCAAAATACATAATACGATGCTCATAATTGAATAAGTCCTTGATGATTTCCGTGAGTTCATCGGCCTGTAAGGCTTCCAACTCATCTTGTGAAAGTCGGTTAGTCAAATGTGAGTCAGGACCGTACTTAGCGTAATTGCCCATTCCCAGCCAACCAATCATAAATTTACTCTTTTTGTCGTTGTCGCGTTCTTTCATGATATCCTTAACCACCTCGTTTAGTTTGTCTTGATCGGGTTTTGCGTTAAGCACCAAATGCTCAAACAAATCCAACGCTTGCGGCAGGTTTTTCTCCAAACCGCTAATGCCGATGTAAACGATTTCATCAGCGCTGTACACAAAATGGTTACAGCCCAACTTGTACATTTCAAATTTGAATTCTTCAGCGGTTAGGCTGTCGGTACCCAAGTACTCGAGTAAATCTACAGCTACACTTAATTTTCTATCGGCCAGCGTACCCATATCTAACTTAAAGTAAAGTGAAAATAAGTCGTTTTCCTCGTTGGGAGTATAGATCATCGGGATTTTGCCGGCTACCTCAGCTTTTTGAATATCGTTATCAAAATCAACAAAAACCGGTTCCAATCGCGGTGGCTTTTGCTCCTTTAGTTCGGCATAAAATGCTGAGTTGGTATCGCGGTTGATTTCGATTTCGGTAATTTGGGGTTTTTCTACCTGTGCTACGGTGGTGTCTTTACCCGTGCGCTTGTAAACCACAGCGTAATTGTTGAGGTACTCATTGGCAAAGTTTACGATATCTTCTTTAGTTACCGCTCTAAGCGAATCTAAACGCGTTACACTATTTAACCACGAGCCGCCATCTCGAAAAACATCGAGGTAAGCGGAGGCTCTCGCCCAATTACTTTGCAATCTTCTCAACTCTGACACCTCAAAATTGGTGATTATGGCCTCCAGCATTTCACTATCAAAAGCCCCCGCTTTTAAACTGTCAATTTGCTTTAACAGCAGGGCTTCCACTTCTTCCAACTCTTGTCCGTCACGCGCATTGCCGTAAAGCGAGTAAACCAAAGATTCTTTTTGATTTCGGGCATAACTGCCTGCGCGAAGCACCTTTTGGTTCTGAATAAGATTAATATCGATTAGGCCTACTTCACTGTTGTTCATTACCATATCGGCCATGGTGGCAATTCTACGCGACTGTGCATCATTGGGAAGCACAAAAGCCATATTTAAAAACTCTTCATCGGGACCCACCACCTCAGCCTTGTGCGTTTCTTCGAGCGGGCGTATCTCGGCAAATTCAGGAGCCTCAAACGATTGCGCTTCCCAATCGCCAAAATACTCATCAATAAGCTTTACTGCCTCCTCAAAATCCAAATCACCGCTCATGGTAACACACGCATTATTGGGTACATAGTACTTGCTAAAATACTCGCGAATAGCAGTTATAGAAGGGTTTTTAAGGTGATCTGTAGTGCCTAAAACACTTTGCGTACCGTACGGGTGACCGGGATATAAAAGACTGTTCAGTTTTTCGTAAACCTTTCGATAGTCATTATCCAACGACATGTTTTTTTCTTCATACACGGTTTCCAGCTCGGTGTGAAAAAGGCGCGGCACAAACTCTCTAAAGCGGTACTGCTCAATTTTTAGCCAGCGTTCAAACTCATTGGACGGTATGGTGTTGATGTACACCGTTTGATCATAATTCGTGTAAGCGTTTGTGCCTTTACCGCCAATCATTGAAATGAGTTTATCGTATTCATTGGGTACGGCAAACTTTGAAGCCTCTTGGGAAACACTGTCTATTTTAGCATAATGTTTTGCACGCTCCTCCTCATCGGTAAGGGTGCGGTATTCCTCAAAAAGGCGCTCAATTTCATCCAAAAGCGGCTTTTCGCTTTCATAATCAATCGTACCGAATGATGTGGTCCCTTTAAACAGCATGTGCTCGAGGTAATGCGCCAATCCCGTAACATCAGCAGGGTCGTTAGCACCGCCAGTATTAAAACCAATGCGGGTAGTAATTTCAGGTGCCTCATTATACTTGCTTAAAAACACTTTTAGGCCGTTATCAAGCGTATAAATTCGCGCGCCAATAGGGTCGTTGGTCACATATTCGTAGGTATATCCGTTTTTATCGGTTTTGGTTTTCTTTTCGTGCTTTACTTGGGTTGAGGTGTCACATGATGCCACAAAAAGCAGAGCACAAATCGTATAAATTAAATAATTTTTCATGGTGAAAAGATTTGGGTTAAATATTATTGACAAATATACATCTCTTTTTTAATGCGTCGCAATTTGCTTTTGGTCAGAACAATAAACGCCTCTAACATTACCCGCCGCCGGTGCCACTATCCCCGCTATAATTGTTTCTTTTGTACTATTGCACGATAAATTTAGTAGAATGAAGAATCTTTTTTTGCTGACGGTTGGGGTTCTGACCATTATTAGCGCACAGGGACAACAAAGAAAAATCGCCGCGGATACCATGATTACTTCTCAAAGTGAGGTTGAAATTAACGGTAAAAAAGTGGCTTACACGGCAATTACCGGAATGCAGCCCGTTTTTGACGATACGGGAAACCCGGTGGCCACGCTGCATTACACGTATTACCGAAAAAATGAGAAAAAGAAAGGAAATTATGCCGAACGACCGCTGATGATTTCGTTTAACGGCGGTCCGGGCTCAGCAAGTGCCTGGATGCATTTGGCTTACACCGGCCCCAAGTTGCTAACGGTAGATGATGAAGGCTTTCCCGTGATGCCTTACGGAATTAAGGACAACCCGTACTCTGTACTGGACGAAACCGACATTTTATACGTAAATCCCGTAAATACGGGCTATTCGCGCACCATCCCCGAAAGCGGAAAAGAAGTGAAGCGCGATAAGTTTTTTGGTATTAATGCCGATATTAAATACTTGGCCGATTGGTTAACCACATTTGTTAACAGACACAACCGCTGGTTGTCACCAAAGTACTTGATAGGTGAGAGTTACGGCGGTACGCGAGTATCGGGTTTGGCGTATGAGCTACAAGCCAAACAGTGGATGTATTTGAACGGGGTTATTTTGGTTTCCCCTGCCGATTACAATATTTTTCAATCTGACCCCGCCATTTCCGTAGCGATGAACATGCCCTACTTTACAGCGGCGGCGCACTACCATGAAATGCTCTCCGGTGAAAAACAAGCCACATCCTTGCAACGGGTTTTGGAGGAGGCCGAGGCTTTTGCGCTTGATGAATTAATGCCCGCCATTGCTAAGGGCGCCTCACTAACCGATGAGGAAAAAGAGGTTGTGGCCGCGAAAATGAGCACCCTCACGGGCATTCAAAAAACGAATATCCTGAGGCAAAACCTACAACTTTCACCGTCTTACTTTTGGAAGGAATTACGCCGCGATACCGACGGAAAAACCGTGGGTAGGCTCGATTCCAGATACACGGGTATTGAACGCGTGGAAAC
>PXEK01000039.1 GCA_003564735.1 Cryomorphaceae bacterium | reverse complement strand
CTATCGCCGCCTTTTTGCCGTTACCTTCGTTATTCACGATGGTGAAAAACTCATTGCCGAAAGTTTCAACAAGTTGCCTTCCGTCATCGGTACTATGGTCGTCCACAAACAGTACTTCGGCATTTTGATGATTGCGCAGTGCATCATCCAAACTGCCCAAAAGGTGCGGTAGGTTTTCGCTCTCATTTTTGAACGGCACAATAACGGTGATTGGGGCAGAGTCGTCATTCGGTTCTGACCAAAAAGAAAAACGGCCCGGCATAGAAAAGTAACGAGACAAAACGGCTACTAACACAAAGTAGCTCAGCAATATGAGGTACAAAACGAACTGCGAAACTACCATGGGCTACCGGTGGCTGTGTGATTTTTACGCGCCAAGGTAAATGCCAAACCTACCAACGAAGGCAGCGCAATATTGACCGTCCAAATGAAGAAAGTGGCCATAATCACGGTTGCGGAATGTGTGCTGAACGGCGCCAAAAGGAAAACTGCCGCCGATTCCCGAATGCCCAACTCGGCCAGCGTGAAAGAGGGTATGAGCGTGCTCACGAGGTACACCACGGCAACGCAGCCAAAAGCGGTTATAAAGGGGACTGAACCCACAAACAGCCACAGCACCACGGCAAATTGAAGAGCAAAAACAACATACCTCAAAGCACTCAACAGCAAAACGTTGCAAAGTAACTCAGGCGTAGAACTGCGCAATGCATCCTGCACTTTTAATACGTATTTTTTACCGGGGTAACGCCTGTTGAAATCGAGGTTAAGTTGCGGAAGTTTAAAAAACAAAAGCACGATGGCAGTGGCGAGAAGCACGACGGAGGCACTCACAAGCCCGATAACCGAATGCGAAAATGATGAACTCATGTAGAGGTAAGCGGGCAGGAAAAGCGCTCCAAAAATCACGGTTATGGAGAATTGCGCAAACCCGCCAACGGTCGATTGAACGGCGCCGCTTAATCTTTTTCGCGGGGGCAACCAGTACATGCGCCCGATGGAGTCTCCCACCCGATTGGGTAAAAAAATACTCACGGCCGTGCCGGATAATGTGGATTTATAGGCGGTGGCATAGCTCAAGTTAACGCCTACCGCGCGCATGAGGTTTTTCCACTTTTGTGCCTCTAAAAACCAGTTGACGGGAACCAACAACAATACGGCAAATAAAGGGCCAAGCGTTGCGAGGGAGTAATTGAAAGAGAATAATGAGTAAGTTTGCGCGGAAGTATTGATTTCAGCAGTCAAAAACCAAATCACACCGCACAACATGACGAGTTTAAATCCGTTTTGAACGGTGGCGCGGTGACTGTTGTAATATTTGGCGGCTGCTATCATGAGTAATTTGCGAAAATACGGAATAAGTGAATAATGATCGTGTTATATTGGGAATTGACCCGGGAACTTCAATTATGGGGTACGGAATCATTACCGTAAAGAATAAAAAGCTCAAGATGGAACGTATGGGGGTGGTACATTTGAGTAAACTGCCGAGTCATCCCGCTAAGTTACGTCGTATTTTTGAGCGTACTTTAGAGTTGATCGACTCTTACCATCCGGATGAACTGGCGATTGAAGCGCCGTTTTTTGGCAAGAATGTTCAAAGTATGCTCAAGTTGGGCAGAGCTCAGGGTGTGGCTATTGCGGCCGCAGTTTATAGGGACATCCCGATGACTGAGTATAGTCCGCGAAAAATAAAACAAAGCGTAACGGGCACGGGAACCGCCTCAAAAGAGCAAGTGGCCGCGATGCTAAAGTCGATGCTCAAGATAGATGAAATGCCTAAGCACAATGACGCCTCTGACGGTTTGGCCGTGGCGGTTTGTCATTATTTACAGGGCGATATTCCGGTGAATACGGGAAAGGCGAAGAAAAAAACCTCGGGGGGAAAAAGCTCGGGGGGTTGGTCAAATTTCGCGAAAAACAATCCGGACCGTATCAGATGATTTTGTGGGTTTTGATGAGTTGCTGTGCAGGGGAGTAGCCAAGACAAAGTGAAAATGAGAGCGACCCACGAATGCTCGGGGCCCGCGAAATTTCGGGGCCGGCAGGGAGCGGAGGTGAAGGCCAAGGAGAAAATGCTCACGAAAACCGCCTGCAAAAGTTTCTCGCAAAGGAGTCGGGACAGATTGAGCGTCGGAGCGGAGAGCAAAGGGGCAATCAAGGAAGATATTGCGGATGAAGGGTAAAAATGTGTTAATGCCTGAATAACGTCAAACTGTCTAAAAACCCCAATTCCTTTCCGAGCCTTGATTGTTACAAACGCTATTTCTTATCACAGCAATTTCATCCCCCGGCGGGGGCGAAACCTTTGTAGCAGGAAGAATGCAGAGAATAATTTGAGCCCGGGCGGGGCGGCACCTTATTTTCCAAAATATCGAGGGTATAACAAATCTACGATTCAATTACCGTATTGCATTTACAGGAAAAATTGCTTGATGTATTAAGCAATTAAATTGATTATTGCTTTCTATATTGAGCAAAATACTCTACTTTTGCTCAACGCATAAAGCAAAAAAAACATGATTCCCGAAACATTAACAGATCAATTCAGAAGGCGATTGCACTATACAAAGGCCGATTTTACACGGGGATTAATGCGTGAAATCAATTGGGACGATAGATTGATTGGGTTAAAAGGAGCGCGAGGAGTAGGAAAAACAACTTTGCTCTTACAGTATATCAAATTACAGTTGAATGATAAGTTAGAGCAAACTCTTTATGTGAGTTTAGATCATTTTTGGTTTGCCGCAAACCGACTTTTTGATTTGGCTGAGGATTTTAGTCAACAAGGCGGCAAATTCCTGTTTGTGGATGAGGTACATAAATATCCTGATTGGTCTTTAGAGCTCAAACTCATTTACGATACTTTCCCCGATTTAAAAGTTGTGTTTACCGGCTCATCCTTGTTGGAAATTCTAAATTCACGAGCCGATTTAAGCCGCCGAGCGGTTATTTACACCATGCAAGGCCTATCATTTCGCGAGTACTTGGAAATCAAAACCGGGCAGTCAATTGATGTGCAAACGCTTGATTATATCTTGAGTGACGAAAATAATCTTTCCTCAACGGTTTTGGATATTACAAGTCCGGTGGGTCATTTCAAACAATATTTGAAAAAAGGATACTACCCCTTTTTTTTAGAGGGTGAAACATCATACTTGTCTAAGATCAATGAGGTAGCCAATCTGATTTTGGAAATTGAACTCCCGTTACTTCGCAAAGTGGATTCGGCCTATATTCCGCGTATCAAACAATTATTGTATATCCTTGCCGAGTCGGTTCCGTTTAAACCCAACGTTACAAAACTCAGTGAGAGAATCGGTATCAAGAGAAATACGTTGGTGAATTATCTGCACTATTTGGAAGAGGTCAAATTAACGATCAACCTACATCGTGATTCGTTGGGCATCAGTAAATTGCAAAAACCATTAAAAATCTATCTCGAAAATCCCAACTTAATGTACACAATCGAGTCGGAACATATCGATATTGGAACGCTTCGCGAAACTTTTTTTCTAAATCAAACAACGTATCAACATCAAGTAACTTATCCCGATACAGGTGATTTTTATATTCAGAACCACGGATTGTTCGAAGTGGGCGGCAAAAACAAAACCCGCAACCAATTACAAGGAACGGAAAACGGTTATTTGGCATTGGATGATATCGAATTTAAAAACGGAAATAAAATTCCCCTTTGGCATTTCGGGTTTTTGTATTGATTTTGGGTAAACACAGTTGATGAGATTTTAAATGGGGTGCCGCACCTCCGGCGCTCTCTTTACTGCTTGCATGCTTTTTTCTACAAAGGTGTCGCGCCTCCGGCGCTAACCGACTCTCTCAATACCCTAAGCATCTAAATGATGAACGTATATTTTTTGCAGAGCAATTTTAGCCCCCGGCGGGGGCGAAACCTTTGTAGCAGGAAAATTGCAGATGGATTTAAAGCCCCGGCGGGGCGATACCTTAATCACAAAATGTCAAAACTTGACAAATATGCAATTGAAATGCAGATTTGTCAAGATGTTTAATTCATTCGGTTTAAAGTTTTTTATTCAGTGATTTGAGGCTGTAAATTTTAATCTGCATATTTTGTGATGTTCTATTTTGCACAGTGCACTTATCAAAATAAACAATGGAAGATCTGCATGAAACTTCAAGAAGAGTTGCGAAACACTTTTCGCAGTCGAAAAAAGGTTCTTATTAAATCGAGTGAATCGAAATACCCGGTTGATTGGAATTACCGGTCAACGTCAGTTCGTCTAAAAACCTCGTTTCAAACCTCAAAAATAGGCAAAACGAGTCAAAATAAGCGGTTTTAAGGGCTGTACATTTTCGAGTTGTATTTGTCCGGCGAGAAAATCCGGTGGCTTAAAAAGGCTGTAATGAGGTGTATTTTGCGGATAAAACATAAAACGGCTGCCTTGCCTCCATTTTGAAAGTATTTTTTCAGCAGCTCAAAATCTATGAGGTTCAGCGCCCGTATTAAGCCTTAGGGTCGAAGGCTGTACACGACGTGCTCAATTTTAAACCCGTAGGTTTTCAGGTCGAGCTGCGATACAAACAACTCAATGAGTCTGACTTCATTGTTTTGTTCAACGGCCTGCTCTAAACAAAACATTTCAACTTGCTCGCGATCTTTTCCGTGAATATATTTCATACGGTAAAAGTATTGAAAAACAACGGAAT
>PXEK01000103.1 GCA_003564735.1 Cryomorphaceae bacterium | reverse complement strand
GTTGAGAAACATATGGAAATGTTACAAAACACACCCGATAGAGTAATCAAATATTTCAAACACAAGGATATTCAATATGCTGCTTGACAATTATAGATATAAAGCCGCCGGGTTAATAACACCGGAAGTGCAGGAACAGTGCGCCAGGATACAGACTTCAATGCAGGAAGAAGAGCAGTAAACTTAAACACTGATAACTTCAACGGTGCCGTAGTACTGATGTTCTACTTTTGATCATTACACACTTTTGTGGTTTTAGTTATAAAATCAATCACGAGGCGCTGTCGAACTTTTGACAGCGCCTTTTTTGATTCATAACTTCTCTAGGCGCTTACTGAATCACCCCATAAGCGAACTACTATATATCTGCAATAATCCCAATAGTGGGAATCACGGTACCCGCCGTGTTTTCTATAAAGAAAACTTGGTATCGACGCGGATCGGTAGGATTCACCAAAGGCGCTCCTCCTTCATCACGTCTTACCGTTAAATTATCGGGCTGATCGGCTTCGTAATTGTAAAAATTCTGGATGTCCAAATACACATTGAGCGACCACTTATCGAAAAACCACGTTTTATCCACTCGAATGTCCAACTGCTGAAAACTTCCCAACCTTACGGAGTTCAAGCGAGAAAAGTCCTGAATACCCTGACCCGAAGCATCCCAATTCTCCCTGATCGCCGACGCCCCCACATCAATGGGCGTAAAAGGTAAACCACCCACGTAACGCCACTTGACTCCCAGTTCCCAATTCCGTTTGAATTTTTTACCCGCTGTTAACGAAAGAATATGGCGGGCGTCCCAAGATGACGGTACAAAGTCACCTCGGGCATCCTCAAACTCGCTGCGCACATAAGTGTACGACAAAATACCAAAAAATCCTTTGCGGGCGCGTCGTTGCGCAAAAAACTCACCTCCGTAAGCTCTACCGCGAGTTTGTGATTTCACGGGAGAATTTCCTACCACCCCAAAATCTGCACCCAAGTTGGCCAAACTCACACTGTCATCAAGAGAGAAAGGATAGTCGCGGTAATGCTTGTAAAAGCCCTCTACCGATATCTTCGTTTTTGAATCGGGGCGAAAAGATACGCCCGTAACCACCTGGTCACTTTCAATATAGGTTAGTCGGTCACGATTTTCCAAAACCCCGGCAGCATTCCTAAAGCCCAGCGCTGTGTAGGGCGGCAATTGGTAATACCCACCCACGTTCATATTCAAATCCCACCTGTCGGCCAAAGCGTAATTAGCGCTGAATCGCGGCGAGAATTGGTTGAAGCCGTTGCGCATAACACTGTTGTAATCTGCACCGTCAATTCTAAACCCGAAAGATAAATCTAACCGCGCATCGAGGTACGATTTCGATATCTGACCGAATACCCCGTAGCTGTTCAATGTTAATGCCGACTCAAAGTCGCGCTCAATCAAGCCAAAACGTGTAGGGATTTGATTGAACTCTGAAATGGTGTACCTTGCATTTTGCAAATTGATACCGGCGTTAATCCTATATCCTTTAAGTCGGGTCGTATTTTCGAGTCTTATTTTATTTTCAGCCTCCACAGAATTGAAGTCAAAAATTTTATTGGCGGGGTCACTATCGTCATTGTTTCTGAATTTAAATGCGCTGTTATTGAGCATATTTCTGCTCAAGGCTACCGTTTGAAAGCTCTTTTCGCCCACGTGCTTATACAGCGCACCCACCGTGTAATTCCACTGCTCATTTATAGGTAAATTCCCCAAAATAAATTGATTGCGCTCGAACTGATCGACATCTGAAGGGTCGTTGGGATCAAGGCGATCATTTACCGATTCATTGAGCCTAAACCGATCCAGCGCACCCAAACCCACAAATGTAATTTCGTGATTATCGTTAAACCTGTGTTTGATTTTATACTGAGCATCATTAAAAGTGGGCAAAAAAGGTAGCCCCAGAGCACTGAACAAAAACTGCAAGTACGATTGCCGCGCAGATATATTATAGGTGGTTTTTTCGCCAAGCGGTCCGTCCAACGCCAGTCCGACCTCCGTGGCACCCACATTAGCCCGTAAATTCATTTTATCTCGATTGCCCTCTTTTTGTTCAATTTCAAGAACAGAGCTGAGCATGTTACCGCGATTTGCGGGAAAAGCACCTGTGTAAAGTGTCACCTTTTGCAGCAAATTGGCATTTAAAATGCCCACAGGTCCGCCGCTACTTCCCTGTGTTTGGAAGTGGTTGATTACAGGTGTTTCAATACCGTCAACATAAAACACATTTTCATTTGGTGCCCCGCCCCTAATTAAAATATCATTTCTAAATGCCGGTGTTGACGTAACCCCCGGCAATGAATTAATAACCCTGGAAACATCGCGGTTAGCTCCGGGATTCTTTTCGATTTCCTCTACACCCAGCGTTTGAACCGAGTTTGGACTTTCGGGATTGCGTTCAAATGATGAAGATTCAATCACCACCTCATCAAGCTCACCGGTACTCGGCCTAAGCCTCACCTCAACAAACGCGTCTTTATCTCTTCTAATAAAAAAATCGTCAGAAATAGCCGTTTCAAAGCCTACCGATGAAACCCTCACCCTACCAAATCCCAACGGTGCATTATTTATGGTAAATTCACCGTCAACATTGGTACTTGCCCCCACCTCGGTGCCTTGAATAAGGACATTTGCGAACGGAATCGGATCTCCCGTTTCGTCATCTTTAATCACCCCCGTCAACGTACCTCCGTCTTGTGCCGCAACGAACGAGGTAAACACAATGAAAAGTATTGTAGCAAAGGTTCTCATGGTAAATTGATACAGTGAACAAAAGTATAGTCGTAAAGTTTAAAAACAAGGCACGAATTATTTATTCAAATATCTATTTTGGTCAGAACCCCAAACCAACCGGCAAAAACCTCGAGAATATCTGATGAAGAAAATGCAAACTGAGGATAACGGAAAAAAACCGACAATATTCCCTAACCACGGAATGCAAAAATGGAGTTTTACGAAGGGTATTCGGTTCTGACTAAGAAAACAAAAACAAAAACCTGTCGTAAAAAAACTCCGACTACGCGTTGAAACAGAACAGGAAAAAAGCCGTAAAATTTTGGCTTAAAATATTGTTGGGCAGTTAAAAATAAAGACTTACATTTGCAGCCCCTTTTTAGAGGGTAGGTAGTAATAAACAATCAAAAGTTAGTAACAGTGGACACTTTAAGTTACAAAACACAGTCAATCAACAAAGAAGGCTCGGCCAAAAAATGGGTTATTGTTGATGCGGAAAATCAAATTTTGGGAAGATTAGCTTCTCGCGTAGCGTATGTATTACGCGGCAAACATCGCGCAACATTCACTCCCCATGCCGATACCGGCGATAACGTTATCGTAATCAACGCCGATAAAATAAAAATGACGGGCGACAAGTGGGACAGCAAAATGCACATACGCCACACGGGATATCCCGGAGGTCGCAAAGAGCTCACTACGCGTGAAGTTTTTGAAAAAGACCCTTGTCGTTTGGTAAACAAGGCAGTTAAAGGTATGTTACCCAAAACTAAACTTTCCAACAGCATTTTAGGTAACTTGTACGTTTACACGGGTACAGAGCACACGCACAGCGCTCAAAAACCCGAAAAATTAGATATTAATTCAATAATTAAATAGTGTAATGGAGGTAATCAACGCATTGGGCAGGAGAAAGAAATCCGTAGCTCGATTATATATGGTTCCCGGCAACGGCAGCTTTACCATTAATAATCGTGAACTTAAAGACTATTTCCCGCGCCCTTATCAACAAATTAAGTTACAAAAGCCTTTTGAACTTACCGAAAATACGGACAAGTTCGATTTAAACATCAATGTTAAAGGCGGCGGCATCACAGGACAAGTGGAAGCTATCAGTTTAGCTATTTCACGTGCTTTGGTGAAGGTAGATGAAGAAAATAAATCTTCATTGAAAGCCGAAAAGCTTTTAACGCGTGACCCCAGAATGGTGGAACGTAAAAAGTTTGGTCAAAAGAAGGCTCGTAAAAAATTCCAATTCTCGAAACGTTAATCACAAACGTTGGGTTCAGCATCTAAACGCGCTTTTGGCGTGTTGCTCAAAGCGACGCATTGTCGCAGGGTTATTTGAGTACCCGGAACGTGAACAATTTAAATTAAAATGGCAAAGACAAATTACAAAGAATTATTAGACGCAGGTGTACATTTTGGACACCTCACAAGAAAGTGGGATCCCAAAATGGCTCCTTACATCTTTATGGAGAAAAATGATATCCACATCATCGATCTTCATAAAACCGTAGTAAAATTAGATGAGGCGGCAGCAGCCCTCAAGCACATGGTAAAAACGGGTCGCAAAGTATTGTTTGTTGCTACCAAAAAACAAGCGAAAACTCCCGTTGCCGAACGCGTTGCAAAAGCAGGCATGCCTTTCGTCACTGAAAGATGGCCCGGTGGAATGCTCACTAACTTTGCTACTATTAGAAAGGCCATTAAAAAAATGGGGCAAATCGAACGCATGTTGGCGGACGAAACGCTTTCTCAACACCTCCAAAAAAGAGAGCGTTTAACATTGAAAAGACAAAAGGATAAATTGGAAACTCAATTGGGTTCAATGCGCGAGCTGAATCGCCTTCCTTATGCCTTGTTCATTGTTGACATCAAAAAGGAACATATTGCGGTAAAAGAAGCTCGCAAATTGAATATCCCAACT
>PXEK01000060.1 GCA_003564735.1 Cryomorphaceae bacterium | reverse complement strand
CGCAATCGATCCAGGGCCGCAAATTCACTGAAAACGGGTCTCGGTTTTTTGATCGATCGGCACTGTATCATTTTCATGCGGAGTATAAATTTGAGCCGGGATGGGCAGATATTACCGTTGGAACCTCGGGTCGTTTGTACAGGCCCAATAGCGAGGGAACCATCTTTAGTGATACCATGACGTATGAGCGAATTCAAACCGATACGGGCACGGTCATAGTGGATTCGGCATATTCTCGTATTTCCAACTATGAATACGGCGTTTATGTGGGCATTGAAAAAGACTTTTATGAGGAGAAGCTAAAGGCCAAGGCTGTATTGCGAATGGATAAAAATGAAAACTTTGACTATGTACTTTCTCCCGCACTCACCTTTGTTTATGCACCCAATGAAAATCATACATTCCGCACCAATTTCAGTTCTGCCGTCCGCAATCCCACATTGGCCGATCAATATTTAAACTACAACGTTGGTCGCGCCATTCTTTTAGGAAACCTGAACGGGTTTGATTCTCTCGTGACCACTGAATCTCTCGAAAACTTTGCCAACACCCTAAATAGAGATACGCTAGAGTATTTTAATGTGGCGCCCATTCGTCCCGAACAGGTGAGAACCATTGAGCTTGGCTACAGGGGAATTTTCAAAAACAAGTTTTTTGTTGATGCCACTTACTACCACAGTTGGTTTACTGATTTTATCGGGTTTGAAATAGGTGTTGATTTGGATATCACCACATTGAATACTATTAGCAGGTTGCAGCCTTATCGCTTGGCGGCCAATGCTCAAAGTACCGTTACAACCCAAGGCTTTTCTATAGGAGCCAACTATTACTTGGGAAAAAGATTGAACTTGAGCGGGAATTACAGTTGGAATAAACTCATAACCGGCGATGATGACCCTATTATTCCCGCCTTTAATACCCCTGAGCATAAATACAATTTGGGGATTTCGGGAAAAGACATTATGCCGGGCTGGCTTCCCTTAGCCGGCACATTTGGCTTTGGTATTAACTACAAGTGGCTTCAAGGGTTTATTTTTGAGGGCTCCCCCCAATTTACAGGACCCATAGACAGTTATGATTTGGTAGATGCTCAGGTAAATTACAATTGGCCGCGAATGAACACCACTTTCAAAATTGGCGCATCGAATTTGCTCAACAACAAAGTGTATCAAGTTTATGGAGGACCTCTTGTAGGCAGATTAGCCTATATTTCTATACTCTATGATTTTAAAAAGCATTAATTTTACCCGCTTAATATTTTATTCATGAAATCGTAAAATCAAATTCATATGAAAAAACAACTACAAAAAATGGCAATTTGTGCCGCCGCGTGCGGTTTAAGCCTGGTTACTCAAGCACAAGACCGGTATTTAGATGAAGTATTTGACAATAGTGAAATTACTATTCAAAAAGACATAACTTACGGCATCAATGTAGACTTTCTTAAGCATACTCAATTGATTGACCCGTCATACGTTCTTGCTAACCAGGCTCAAATTGCCGCTGAGCGCGACAGTTTGTTGGCGATTATCGATGCGGGCGGTCAAATACCTATAGATTTTTTTCAGCCCTATGCGGCAAATTCCAACACCATTTTGAAAGTGTCTGAACTTAAAATGGATGTGTACATGCCCGATGCCGGAGCCGATACGGCAACTGAGCGCCAAACTATCGTTTATCTCCATACCGGCAACTTCCTTCCTCCCGTTATTAATAACGGTCCAAGTGGGTCAAAAGAGGATAGTGTGGTTGTTGAGATGTGCAAGCAGTGGGCCAAAAGGGGTTATGTGGCTGTAGCACCTAACTATCGTCACGGATGGAATCCGGCGGCAACCGGCCTTACCGGCGGGGTTGTACGTCGAGCAACATTGTTAAATGCCGTATATCGCGCAATACACGATGCCAAACAAACTGTTAGGGTGTTACGTGAAGATTATGCAGAAGATAATAATTACGGTATTGACGTAAATCGTGTTGTGCTTTATGGTCAAGGTTCAGGTGGGTATGTTACCCTGGCATACAATGCTATTGACAGACAGGAAGATACCGAAACGCCAAAGTTCTTGAACCCACAAACCGGTCAGTCTTACGTTCAGCCTCAGTTGGTTGGGGACTGGAGAGGTTTTGGAGGTCTATTGAACCTTTACACTCCAAACGGTCAGTCGGCAGATATTCAGGCTGCTATACATGCCGGTGGCACATTGGGTGATATTTCGTGGTTAAAAACGTCTGCGTCCCCCATCATTTCACTGCATTGTGTTCGAGATCCTTTCGCACCGTTTGATACGGGTAATGTAATTGTACCTACAACAGAGGAGAATGTGGTTCCCGTACCCGGCCCCAATCAATTTATGCCGCGTGCCAATAATTTGGGAGTAAATGATGTGTACATCAACGAAACGTTTAACGACCCATACACTGTAAGGGCTCAAAGTATTTACGGTCAATCTTTCGATCACTATTTGAATAACGTAACCGTGAGCACTGAGGCTGAGGGACTGTTTCCTTTTGTGTTGGAGCACTCACCAAACAGATTTCAAAATGAAGGAACCCCTTGGGAATGGTGGTCAAAAGATGATTTAGACAACCTCGTGGCCGCAGTAAACGCTCAAACGGGAGGAACGTATGATGCTAATGATATACATAACGGTGCGTTAAATACCAACCCCGGACAAAGTCGGGCTAAAGCTTTACCGTATATCGACACCATTCAAAATTACATTCATCCTCGTTTGCAGGTGATTTTAGAAGAGGTTGACCCCGTTTCTTCTCCCGAAAGAGAAGTACCTCAAGCCGATGTTACCGTGTTCCCCAATCCCGCCGTTAATGATGTAACCATCATGACCAAAGGTTCGGGAGACATACAAAGAGTGGATATCTTTAATATATCAGGTAAACTCATTTACACGCGTGACCGTATTGAGCAACCCGTTCTAAACGTTTCAACACAATCTTTTCCAAAGGGAATGTATTTGGTGAAGATAACTGCCGAGAGTTCTTCGGTTGTGAAGCGCTTGATGGTGAAGTAGAAGGGTGTTTGCATAGTTCGCAAGCTACATTATGAGAAAAACAGACGGCACTACGGTCGTTAGTTATTTGTAAATCAAAGGTTTAAGTCTTTTTTCTAAAAAAGTTACTTCTCTACCCAACCTTTCTGTTTGATGTTGCGTGTATGTTAGTGAATTTCTCATAAGGTAGTTTTAAGATTAACTTGTTATCAAAAGGCAATCGGTTTAAATCGGTTGCCTTTTTTGTTCATGCTTGCAATTTATTGATGAACGAGTTAACGGAATAGTGAAAATAAAAAAACTAAACACACAGGTGCGATAACACCTTCATGGCGAATCATTTAGCCGTAAAACGCAAAGTGGTTATTGTACCCTTCGGGGCACCCGGTTCAAACGTGAGTGAAGCACCCATAAATCGGCAGCGACTTCGAATCACAGCTAACCCCGTACCTTTAAACGACTCTTGTTCAGGGTTGGGTTTAAAGGTTTTTCCGTCATCTTCAATCACCAGTTTAAACTCATTGTTCTTTTTGAAAAAATTCACTCCAATTTTTTTTGCTCCGCTGTGATTTAAAGAGTTTTGCATCAACTCATTGAATATAAAAAACACATTAATTTCAGTGTTTTGGTTGAGTCGTTCTTTAGATGAAATACCGTAATAGTCGAAAGTATATTTTATGGATGTATCACCCAAAATACGTTCTTGAATGGCGGGAATTGCCGCAACCAATCCAAAGTTTTTAAGTTTAGCAGGTAGAGTACTTTCTGAAAGTTGAAAAACTTCATCTTCTGCTTCTTCCAAATACTCTAATGCTTGTTTGTAGCGCACTTGTTTCATCGAGGTTTCAAAGCTGAGTTCATCAAAAAAACCTGAGAATGTATGCTTTACGCCTGAAAGAGTCTTTGCTGTACCTTCGCTTAAATCACTTGATAACTTATAAACAAAAGCATCGTGGGATTTGATGAGCTTTTTGTTTTCCTCTTCCAACTCCTTAATTTTAGTAGTCAAAGTGAGCTTTTCACGTTTAAGCAGGATACGTTTATAAGCGCCGTAAACAATGAGGATAGAAAAGAAAATAAGGCTTACAAAATAGATTATTTGATTGGTCAGAACCGACTCCTCCAATGCCATATTTCGCTCTCGGAGGCTTTTGGATTCTCTTTTGAAATTGGAGCGGTCTTTATCAGATTGTTCCACCGTTTGGGATAAAACCCCCTCCAGTTCCTCTATTCGCGAACGCATGTCTTTTTGTCGAGCCTCACCTTTGAGTTGCCGTAGCCTATCGGTGAAGCGGGTGAGCTCATCCGGTTTTCCGTATGATTTTTTAAAGTTGATGTAATTTTCTAATACCGCAATATGTAATCCGTCGTTATTGAGTCCCTCTATTTTGCTTAGCGCTCGTTTGTACAGTTTTTCAGCGGCATCGGAATTACCGGCAGCTTTGTGTAATTCGGCGGCTTTCAATAATGCATTCGTCAAAAACTCCCTTTCCCCGGCGCGTTCAAATTTTTGTATGGCTCGATTGTAACTTTCGATAGCCTGATCATAAACTGTTTGGCTCATGAGTAAGTCTCCCTGCAACATTAGTGCTTTACCGGTGGGAATAAGTAGGTTAAGTTTTGAGTACGCCGTTACACTTCTTTCTGCGTACTGCAGTGCCTTGGGAGGATCGGGCTTTTCCCAGTT
>PXEK01000046.1 GCA_003564735.1 Cryomorphaceae bacterium | reverse complement strand
CACACGAGTGGGCTGCGATTGCCCAAAAACTATATAAATATAACGGATTTTTTGGCCAAAAGCGCGGCTCTCGAAGGTATCCGGCTAATTCTGCAGCTCACGTTTTGGGCTATTTGAGTGAGGTGGGGCCTGTACAAATTGAACAAGATGATTCGTATAAAAAAGGGGACTACATAGGAGTAAGCGGCTTGGAAAAAAGCTATGAAAATGACTTAAGGGGTGAAAGGGGAGTAAAAGTTTTCATGGTAGATGTACACAATGCCGTAAAGGGGAGTTACAAATCCGGTGAATTGGATGTTTTACCCGTAGCGGGTGAAAACTTGGTTACTACACTGGATAAAGAATTGCAATTGTACGGTGAAAGACTCATGCAAAATAAAAAAGGGAGTATCGTAGCCATTGAACCGGCTACCGGCGAGGTGTTGGCACTAATAAGTTCACCCGCTTACGACCCTAATTTTTTGGTGGGAAGAAACAGAACGGGTAACTTTTTAAATTTGGTAAGGAATGACTCCTTGGATCCACTATTTAATCGAGCTACAAAAGCCGTTTACCGGCCGGGATCTATTTTTAAGGTTGCCCAAGCACTTATCGCTCTCGATAATGAGGTAATAACTGCTCAAACAAGATTCCACTGCAACCGATCCATAATTGCATGCCACGGTTCCCACATTTACGATGACTTGAGAGGTGCCATACAGCACTCTTGTAATCCGTATTTTTGGAATGTGTATAAACGGTTGATCGAACGTGGCGAGCACAAAAGTAAATTTAAAGATAGTGCCGAGGGGGTAGAAAACTGGAATGAATACGTAAAGAGTTTTGGTTTTGGGACTATTCTCGAATCAGACCTCGAAGGCATTAAGCAGGGCTTTGTGCCCGACAAATCATTCTACGATAAATGGTACGGAGAATACAGGTGGGCTTTTTCTACTATATACTCTAATGCCATTGGCGAGGGGGAGCTGGGCGTAGTGCCTATCCAAATGGCGAACTTTGCAGCCACGCTCGCCAATAGAGGTTTTTATTATATTCCGCATTTTGTGAGGCAAATAGGTGATAAAGCCAAACCTTCTAAATTTACCAAAAAACACTTTACCATGGTGGATTCTGTTCACTTTGAGCCTGTAATTGACGCATTGGCGGCCGTAGTGAATGAACCGGGGGGTACAGCACGTAGAGCGCGACTCGATAGTATTATAGTTTGCGGTAAAACGGGCACGGTACAAAATAAACTAACACCCGATCATGCCGCCTTTATGGCATTCGCCCCCAAAGATAATCCACAAATTGCCATTTCCGTTTATGTTGAAGAAGCGGGCTTTGGCGGGAGTTGGGCCGCACCTATTGCCGGGCTTATGATTGAAAAATACCTGACCGGAGAGGTAACTAATGACCTTAGAGAAAAACGTATATTGGAGGCAGATTTTATCAACTTAAAATCCGAGGGTAATTGATATGCAAAACCAAAGAGCAAATTTTTGGCAAGATGCAGACTGGTTGGTGATTCTTTTATACGCCGTAATGGTGATATTGGGGTGGCTTAATATTTATGCAGCTGATTTTAATGAAGAGGCTGCTTCCATTTTTGATTTTTCTCAAAACTACGGTAAACAAATCGTTTGGATTGGTACCGCGGCAGTATTGGCATTTTTAGTTCTTTTGGTTGATTCTAAATTTTACGAGAACTTCGCTTATGTTTTACATGGTTTCTTCGCTTTACTTTTATTGGCGGTACTTGCCGTAGGCTCTGAAATTAAGGGCTCACAATCGTGGCTGGTGATAGGGGGAATCAGTATTCAGCCTGCCGAGTTCGCAAAATACGGCACCTCCTTGGCCTTGGCGCATTACTACGGCAGTCAAAACCCCGACTTTAGGCAATTGAAAACCAAATTGTACAGCGCGTTAATCATTGGTATTCCCGTTGTTCTTATCATGCTTCAGCCCGATCCCGGCTCCACATTAGTTTATTCTACGTTTGCTCTGGTTTTGTTTAGAGAGGGGATGCCGGGCAGTGTTCTTCTTTTGGCCTTGGTCACGGTTGTACTCTTTATCATTACCCTATTCATGGAACTCATGGAAATACCCTTACCCTTTACGGAGGTGAACGTACAGGGAGAGCATTTCCTCATTTTCATTATTGCTCTTCTTGCGGCACTTATCCTTTTCGCTTTTAAAAAACGATTGAGATACATTTGGAAACCCGTTATTCTATTTGCTATAGTATCCATAGGGTTTGTAGCGGCAACCAATTTTATTTTCAATGAGGTATTTGAAGACAGACACCGAAATAGAGTACATGGTTTATTAGGTATAATATCTGATCCTCAGGGTACGGGCTATAATCAACACCAGTCAAAAATTGCCATCGGTTCGGGTGGATTAACAGGTAAGGGATACCTCGAAGGTACTCAAACCAAATTTAAATTTGTGCCTGAACAAAGCACCGATTTTATTTTTTGTACAGTGGGTGAAGAGTGGGGCTTTTTGGGAACCACAGCAGTAATCTTATTATTCCTTATACTTTTTTGGAGGTTAATCTTTTTAGCAGAGCGCCAACGGAGTAGGTTTGCCAGAGTTTTTGGTTATTGTGTGGTAAGTATTTTATTCTTCCACTTTGCGGTAAACATTGGCATGACCATCGGTCTTGCTCCCGTCATTGGGATTCCATTGCCGTTTTTTAGTTATGGAGGCTCATCACTTTGGTCATTCACCGTCCTGCTGTTTACGTTTATCAAGCTGGACGCAAATCGCAGGAATGTGTTGGTGTGATTTTTTGGTCAGAACCCAATAACTATCACGTTATAATTGGCCCGTATCCGGAAAATCAAAATGCCGTACACATCTTAAGCAGCAAAGTGAGAATGACCCATTTTTAGCATGGAAACCGTGTAAACTCTAAGAAGCTACAGCCTATAGTTATTTTGATGTAGCCTTTTTGTGATTTGCCGCTGCTGCGACGAAGTTCACAAACAATGGATGGGGAGCTGCAACAGTACTTTTGTATTCGGGATGAAATTGCACCCCGATGAACCACGGGTGATTTTCAATTTCAATGATCTCAACGAGTTCTGAATCGGGGTTGCGGCCGGGAGTGGTCATTCCTCCCTTATTAAAGTCGTCTAAATAAGCGTTGTTAAACTCAAATCGATGTCGGTGTCTTTCAACTATGGTGTTACTGCCGTATACTTTTGATACGGGGCTGTTGTTTTGCAGCTCGCACTCGTATGCTCCCAAACGCATAGTGCCGCCCTTGTCAGAAATATTTTTTTGTTCCTCCATCAGGTCAATTACCGGATGAGCTGATGAGGATTTGAATTCCGCTGAGTGCGCATCTTCGAGCCCCAATACATTACGGGCAAATTCAATTACCGCGCACTGCATACCCAAACATATTCCTAAAAACGGTATTTTTTTCTCGCGAGCGTATTTAACGGCTTCGATTTTTCCCTCTATGCCTCGCTCGCCAAAGCCCGGCGCTACTAAAACAGCGTTTGCATTTTTAAGCAACGCATCTATATTTTTAGAGGTTATGTTTTCGCTGTGAATCAGATTGATGTTCACCTTAGTTTTTTGGTCAGAGCTTGCGTGCGTTAAAGCCTCCAAAATACTTTTGTAAGAGTCGGGAAGTTCAACGTATTTACCTACAAGGCACAGTTCTATTTCCTTTTCGGGGTTTTTTAGGTTGTGCAAAAAGGCTTTCCATTTTTTTAAGTCGGGGTTGTTATTTGTGGGAAGTTCAAAGCGCCGCAAAACCACGTTGTCAAGGCCTTCTTTTTGCATTAAAATAGGGACATCGTAAATGGTATCGGCGTCGATGCTTTCAATTACCGAGTCGATTTTCATGTTGCAAAAAAGAGCGAGTTTTCTTCTAATATCGTCGGTAAGGGTGTGTTCGGTTCGGCAAACCAAAACATCGGGCTGAATACCTGAGCTCAATAATTCCTTTACAGAGTGTTGGGTAGGTTTTGTTTTTAGTTCACCCGCTGCCCTGAGGTAGGGTATAAGGGTGAGGTGAATCACCATAGCTCTGTTTTCCAATTCCCACCTCAATTGGCGCACGGCTTCAATATAAGGAAGTGATTCTATATCACCAACGGTGCCGCCAATTTCGGTAATAACAAAATCAAAATTACCGGTTTTACCCAATAATTTTACTCTGCGCTTAATTTCGTTGGTGATGTGCGGTACTACTTGTACGGTTTTTCCTAAATAGTCGCCTCTGCGTTCTTTGTCAATGACGTTGGAGTAAATGCGGCCCGTGGTAACGTTATTGGCTTGTGAGGTGGGAGAGTTTAAAAACCTTTCGTAGTGGCCTAAATCTAAATCTGTTTCAGCCCCGTCCTCAGTGACATAACACTCGCCGTGCTCATAGGGGTTTAACGTACCAGGGTCAACATTGATGTACGGGTCGAATTTTTGGATGGTTATAGAATATCCTCGTGCTTGCAAAAGCTTGGCCAATGAGGCTGATATAATTCCTTTACCCAGTGAAGATGTTACACCACCGGTAACAAATATGTATTTACATGTATCCGCCATCTTTTTTGTTTCAAAGTAACGGGAGGCAAAGGTAGATTTTTTCAACTTAGCCGGTCATTCATTCCGGTGTATATTTTAATCCGTTTCATGTACGAGTTATTTCATTGCGCATTACGGTGTAATTCGCAGCTATACGGGGGGGTGTTAGTACCAT
>PXEK01000316.1 GCA_003564735.1 Cryomorphaceae bacterium | reverse complement strand
TAATGATGCTTCCAAGGTCGGGCAGTATATTGATGAAAAAATCGACACGGGAAGAGTTGTGAATTTTTTCGGGGCTATTCTCTTGTGAGAGCAGCACGGTGCTGCCTTCAAACTCAGGAACAGCTTCGGGCGAATCGGTTTCAACCCAATCGAATGTATATCCGTAAACTCGTTGCAGCGTTTCAAAATCAAAAGCTTTAGGCAGGTTACCGGAATACAAGATACGGGTATTCTTATTTTCAAAACTGTTTTTTCTCAATACGGCCAACAGCGGCATGGTTTGGGACGAAAACGCTATAACTCTTGAAGAGTCGAGTCCGTTGATTTGAGCCGTAGTCCACTCCAAAACGCAAGACAGCGGATGTCCTAACCGAATGTAGTCGAAAGCCGTGGGCAGTTCGCTGAGTGCGTTTGAATTTCCGTTATCTTCTTGAAACAATCTTTCGAACTCGGTAATGAACTCACTTTTAGCCAACGTCTCGTTGTAAATGTCGAGTCGGTGCGTGGTGAGTTTGAGCCAGTCTTGAGGCATGCTATTCAAAACTTTATCAATAAAATCGAGTACCTTGTTTTGCTTTTTTATCATAGTGGGAAAGCTCTTGTTTAATATGTTTGGTTCAGGATTGCAATAGTAGGAAATTGTGGTCAAATGAGCATGTTTAGTGAAGTGCAAAGCCCGTTGGAATCCGCTACGCGGTGCCTACGGCTTCACAAAGCGGAGCGCAGAGAGCTGCGTGAGCTGTGAGCTTTGAGCCGAAAAGGCGTTGCAGTTGGAGACACGGATTCTACAAGAAACGAGAAGGTCGAGGTCAAGGTCGAGGTCGAGGTTGAGGTCGAGGTTGAGGCGGAGGAGAAGGCGGGTTTGCTCAAGTTGGCTGCAAGAATCGAGAGGTTGAAGATGGAAGCTCGAAGTTGGAAGTAGGAGCAGGTTAAGTGGAGTGTCTTACAAGGAACGGGAAGGTTTGGGAGTTTGCGAGCGAAGGGGCAGAGAGCGGAGAGCTGAGGGCGGAGGGAGTCTATTCAAAAAATGGAGTCTATTCAAAAAAGTGTGTCAAAACAAGTTTTACATTTAGGATTTTAATTTTCGACATACGGGAAAACACAAGTTTTACAAGAGATTCATTTTACGCTAAATTAATGAGGTTTAAGGGAGGTCTGTAATCTGAACTCTGTCTTTGAAGATTGGATATTTTTTTTTATAATCGATAAAAAGACAGGTTTATGACACAAGAAGAATTAGAAGGATTACAGGAGAAAGCACTTAAACAATTAAAGACAGGAGAGACGTTATTTGGTCAGGATGGAGCATTTGCTCCGCTGTTAAAGAGTTTTATAGAGAAGGCTTTAGACTCGGAGATGGAAAATCATTTAAGTAGTGATCAGCGAACCCAAGGTAATAAGAGAAACGGGAGGGGTAAAAAGACGATAAAAAGCTCCTCGGGTAGTTTCGAGATAGAGACACCACAAGACAGGAATAGTGATTTTGAGCCTGAAATCATCAAGAAAAGACAAACGGTATTGGCCGAGAGTTTAAAGGGCAAAATCATTGGCTTATATGGTTTAGGAATGAGTTACAGGGACATTTCATCTCACATCAAAGAGATGTATGACACCTCAATTTCACCCGAAGTTTTAAGACAAATTACCGATAGTATTATTCCGGAAATTCAGGATTGGCAGAAACGGTCTTTGGAGGATGTTTACTGTATCGTTTGGCTTGACGCTATGCACTACAAGGTAAGAGAAGAGGGTCGAGTAGTACAAAAAGCAGTATATAACATAATTGGAGTAGATAAGGACGGCAAAAAGGATGTATTAGGCATGTACGTGTCGGAGAGTGAGGGTGCAAAATTTTGGCTTCAGGTATTAACCGATTTAAATAACCGAGGAGTTAAAGACATATTGATAGCTTGCATAGATAATTTAAAAGGTTTTGCCGAGGCAATAGAAAGCGTATTTCCCAACTCGGAGGTTCAGACCTGCATTATACATCAAATACGTAACTCGCTTAAATACATATCCTATAAGGACAGTAAAGAGTTTATGCGGGATTTAAAAAAAGTATACCGTGCCGAAACGAAGGAAGCGGCAGAGACCGAGTTATTAAATTTAGAAGAGAAGTGGGGCAAAAAATACCCGGTAGTCATCGAATCATGGAACAGGAACTGGGAGCGATTATCTACTTATTTTCAGTATACCGAACCGATTAGACGTTTAATATATACAACAAATACAGTAGAGGGTTTTCATCGTCAGATACGGAAGGTGACCAAAAGTAAAGGTGCATTTGCAAGCGAAATGGCACTCAAAAAGCTTTTATATTTGGCCACAAATAATATAACTAAAAAGTGGACGGGTTCAATAAGGGGGTGGTCTTTGATAGTTCAACAATTAAAAATTAAATTTGGCGAAAGATTGCCGTTGAAAATTTAATCAGCATTCCGCTTGGGGGAGCCCCGGGGCTCCCCCAAGCGGAATGCTGCCAGACAGAGTTCAGATTACAGACCTATGCTCAATGAAGAACTCTTTAAAAATCAGGAATCACTCACGGCCGGTTTCTTATCGATAATTTCCCATTATTCAAGATCCTTTGAGTTGCTTGAAAAGTATGATAAAGATGAATTAACTTCCGGAAACCTGAATAATGAAGTTATTTATATCATAAATTATAAAGATGTCAAAAGGGCGATTCAATGGCTAAAGTCAGACCTCATCAAAAAAGGTGAAGCCGGGGAACTATTCGGAAACGAAAAGGATGATTCCTTTAAGGGTATCATAGGTAGTGTTTCTTAAACTGTTTTTGGCGAATTGGCATATCCTACAGTAGAAGAACAAGCAGTACAATTGTTGTATTCGGTCATCAAAGGACATCCGTTTAGCGATGGAAATAAGCGCATAGGTTCATTTATATTTGTTTGGTATCTCAAACAGAACAATAATCATCTAAACGATAAAGGAGAAAGGGAAATTAACGATAATACTTTGGTAACTATAGCATTGACAGTTGCTCAGAGCCTTCCTGAACAAAGAGACACGATGCGAAAATTGATAATAAATCTCATTAAAAATTAAGTTACCGGTGCCTGAGAAAATATAGTACCTCCGGTAGTTTATTCGCTTTCAACCTCTTTAGACCGCCAAGATCAAATGATTGATGAAAAACGAACAGAGAATAATTTGGTTGAGAGGCTTACTGCTGCTATAATGCTGTTAAACAGGGCTTATCGGAGTTTTCCTCAATATGACTTATCCGTTTTATCCGCGCAACCCGTGTTCTATATCAAAAACTGCGCAAGCAGTTTAAATCATTGAAAATCGGATAAATACCTGCCATGCCTGCCCGGCGGGCGCGTCATCTGCGTTCTATTTATTTGCAGAAGGAATTAACAGCGTAAAGTCTGCGTAATCAGTGGTACAGCGGAACTGTATCAGCGTATAATTGCAGAGAATCCTGCGCTGCGAAGCAGCAAATCTGTGAAAATCTATTTTCTAAATAGCGACAGCGTTACAAACGCTGCCGGAAGTGGCTCTTCATTCGCCAATCGCTATTTTCCAATCCCTGTCTCACTGCGAAGCTGCAAAATCTGTGAAAATCGGCTAAATCCGCGTCATCCGTGTGCCATAAATCAAAAGCTGCGAAGCAGCAAAATCCCTACCCGGCGACAGGCGTAAAATCTGTTTTCTATATAGCGACAGCGTTACAAACGCTGCCGAGAGTGGCTTTCCATTTTCCAATCTCTATTTTCCAATCCCTGTCTCGCTGCGAAGCAGTAAATCCTTACTCGTCCGGCAGGTAGGCGTGTCAATACTCATTATCCCGAATTCAGAAAGAAATAACACCTTGATAGGATATCGATGCAGAGCATTTAACGTTACTCGTGTGAATCTACTGAATCTAGGCTACTTAAACTGATTTCTCGAGCCGGGACTAATTTTTTCATCGGAGTGCATCACGCCAAGATTTTGTTAATCCTCGACATCACTATTTTCAGCGGCGCGATTCCAACGCTGCATTTTATTTTCGGTTTTGGGTCTTTTTCGACCTTGGTACAGCTCAAAACGCGAGGGTTCTTTGCGGGTAGGCCAATAGTTATTACTGCGGTCAATATCTGCCGTTTCTAAATTGGGATCGAGCTCCACACTCTTGAGTTGTTTTGGAAACCAATAGACTTTAGAGGCCGTTTTGTTGTTCATTTTCCAAATTTCGGCAGGGATATACTCTTTTTGGGTAGAGCCGTCTTCAAAGGTGAACTCCAAAATTACGGGCATTACCAATTCACCCACCAACTCAAAGTCAATCTGGTAATAGTTCAATGATGTATCAATGAGTGCGCGCTGCTCGTCTGTTAATGATTCGTCGTAACGCTCAAACTCTTCAATATCCAAACGTGTGTAATCCCAACGGTCGGTTTTAGAGTAAAAGTCTTGAGCCTCGGGATTTTTCTCCATAATGGTTTTTTCAATAACCTCTTTGTTTCTTATGTTGCTGATATATTTGTCTTCTTCGGTAACGGTGTTGCGACCAATTTCATTTTCGATGCGAGGGTCGCGAGTCGATATTTTGTACCAACTTACGTCGGTCAAGGCTATGTCAACATGCTCAGTCGTATAAAACCAACCGCGCCAAAACCAATCTAAATCAACGGCAGAGGCGTCTTCCATGGTTCTGAAAAAATCGGCAGGCGAGGGGGGTTTAAATGCCCAACGCTCTGCGTAGGTTTTAAAGGCATAATCAAAAAGTTCCCTGCCCAATATGGTTTCTCTAAGTATAT
>PXEK01000299.1 GCA_003564735.1 Cryomorphaceae bacterium | reverse complement strand
TATTCAACACACAGTCATCGCCGTCACGCAAATCAATTTCACTAACATCATTCATGCTCAACTCCACTTCCTCCCCGTTTACCGTTGCCCTGTGTTCGCCGTCGGGTGCGGTAAATACTCCCGATTTACCCATAGCACCCACCGCGTGAGCAAAGTGAGCCAAACACCTACCGCCGTTGCCGCACATGGAGCTTGGCCTGCCGTCACTGTTGTAATAAATCATATCAAAATCATAACCCTCCTTTTCGGCCAAAAGCATCAATCCGTCAGCTCCCACACCAAACCGGCGGGTACAAATTTCTTTTACGTACTCGGTATTCTCGCGCGGAAATTCATTTTTACGGTCGTCAACAATAACAAAATCGTTCCCCGTGCCGTGATATTTAAAAAAGGTATAACTCACTTCTCTTTGTCTTTTAACATTTTAATAAAGGCATGCGTACTGTCAACCGTGTGTAAAGGTTGCATTTTGTACGAGTGGCGAAGTTGATAAAAATTATTGAAGTTGCGCAAGTAAAAGGTATCTCTGTATTCATACAACTCTGCTCCCCTGTCAAAGTCGGACCCGTAAATTAACAGCTTTAGGTTTCCCATTTTATAGCCGGTTGAGTTAAAGGGGGTTTGCCAAAACTCAACGGTGTATGTTTTTTCACCACCGACTTTAATTCGGTTTTGTTCTTCCAACAGTTTCATTGCGAACGTATCTCGCGCCCTCTCTTCTTTTTTTTCGGTTTGAAGGGCTTTGAGTCTTAACCTCCCTACCATTTCACTTTGTTCAACACTTCCTGAGTCGTTATTAGCGTAGGATCCGGTGTATGTAGAAAGTACCGTATCCACCGAGACTTCCTGCATAAGCGAATCGTAAAGGGCGGTATCGGGCCACGGCTCTTCGCTCGCTAGGGTATCGGGCTGGGGTGGCTCAGCATCAACATGCTATTCTTGTTGCGATTCCCGTTTCTCGGTATCGACGCTTTCCGTTGGTTCAATTTCTTCTTGGGCTTTATCGATTTGGGGTACCGGCTTGGGGATATCCGGCGAGGTTTCGGGGGGAGTGGTTGGCGCCGGGTCGGGTTCTGACCATAAAAATAGCGCCGCGGCAATTCCCGCAATCGCTACTAAAATGACCCAAATGAATTTTCTACCCACGATTTCTATTTGGGTACAAATATAAGAGAATGCTTTTTAATAGCTGAATATGAGCGGAAAAGTAATCGGCATATCTAGATTCAGAACACCGGGCAGACTATTTCATAAGGGTGCCGGTTTGCCTGTAAACGGCGTAAAAACGGCGTTGCAGTACCTCGCTCAACAAAACATCATTTTGATATTGCTGTATGGCGCGATCAAAACGATTCAACAATTCACGGGTGTTCACTTCATAAACTACTGTCGATTTTTTGTTGAATAATTTATCACCCAAATCGCTGTAAATAAATCGATACTGTTGATTTTTGACCGGATTCACAGCAAAGGCTCCAAAGTTATGCATTACGGCGTTGCGCAATTGATAAAGAACCTCAGCGGTGACTTCATTTACATGCATGTACTTTTTGTAGAATGCCAGCATTTTTTTGGTGGAACGGCGCATTCCGGGTTTCCCCGCGTACATTTGAGAAAGGATATCCAAAGCTGAAAACACACAATAGCAGCGTGTTACGGTGTTTTTTGAGGACGTGTTCTCTAACTCGCGCAAGCACACGCCAAGCACCGAGTCGGCATCATCAACCGAAAAAAACGATGTGATGATTTGCTCATGGTCATTCCCCCAATTCAAGCTCATACTCCTCTTTTGATATAAATTCAATATCCTTAATCACTGTAAAACCAAAAAGTCCGCTCGCGGTGCGGTAGCGAACAAAATCAGCATCTAAAACTTCAGGTTTTTCAGCGGCATCGAAAATACGCATTCCGTCCTCCTCTTTTAGAGCGCTATCGGCAAAGTGCAGTTTGATATCGTGCGGACTAAACCCGATTCCGATTTGTTCTATATCGACCACCTTAAACGTTTCCACCCGGGGCGAATCGGTAATTAAAAAATTGAGCCAAAACAAAATACCTACGACGAGAGGCCCCACTCCCAAAACGTTGGCCAGCACCACTTCAAGTCTTTCCAATTTGAGCGTATCGCGGTACCACTTGTAAGGCAACACAAGTAAAATGACGCTGCAAAAAATGATCAACCGCCACATTAGATGCGTTTCAATTACGGTGTATTTGGAAACAAAGGCTATGGACAGCCCGCCGCCAAACAAGCCCACAAGCATAAGTGTGTGAGACCAATGCCACTCTCCACTGCGAATGTTGTCCTCAACGGGCTTGTTCTTAAACCGTGCTTTTTTGGGGATAAAGCGTTCCAAGAAACTCATACCGAATCTTTTTTAGTTGATAATTTCATTCCCGATTTGTAAAAGGCAAACAGTAAAAAAACCGTCAACACTACCGAGAAAAAAGCTGAGGAAAAAAAGGATGTATCACCCGCAAGTTCAGCGGGGTCTTGAGACATCATATCTGCCCCGAAGTAAAAAACCGCAACCACCGCCGCGGCATTATTGATGAAGTGCAAAATAATGCTTGGCCACAGGCTTTTGCTCCACACAAACACGTAACCCAACGCCGCCCCGAGAATGAGTCGCGGTAAAAAGCCGGAGTATTGCAAGTGAAAAAGTGAGAAAACAGCGGCGGTGATCCATACGGCAAGGTGAATGTTCCATTTACCCTGCAACACACGTTGAAGGTAACCCCTAAAGAAAAACTCTTCGGCAATGGCCGGCAATACGGCAATGAGCAATAAATTGAAAATAAAGTCGGAGCCCGTATTTTGAGCGAGCAGGCGCATCATCATTTCTATGCCTTCTGCATCTTTAGCCAGTAGAAATTCGCGCCAATGCTCCACAGGTGACGGAAAAGGAATGTTTTCATTGAGCCAACCCAAAAACATGACCGCCGGAAGTGCCGCGACAGGAATAGCGAAGCTCAAAGCCCACTGAACGGGCGTGGGGTTGAAATTGAGTAAATTCAAATTTGAGAAACCTAAAAACCTATTGGCCGCTAATCCGGCTAAGAGGAAGGCGCCTATGGCGTAACCCGCTTGTAATATTCGCATGGCGTTGAGCGCCTCTCGCGAGGGAGATTCACCACTCATAAACGTATTTGCCGCTTCAGAACCAAAAAAAATAATGCCCAGCGCAAATCCCAATCCGCCAAACAATAGCGCTCCCAAAGTGAAAAACACCACGCCCGGCATCAATTGAGAAAATAAATTACGCGAGGCAGAATGTTGGTGTTGATTCATGTGAACCGTTTTATAAAAATTACGTTTCGGTTGCTTTGCACTTTTCGATGAAACCCGATTCGGCGAAAATAAAACTTTACTTTTGCACCCGTTATTAAGATGAGCGTAAAAATTGCAAATATAGAACTTGGTGACTTTCCGTTGCTACTCGCACCTATGGAAGATGTGAGCGACCCGCCCTTTCGCGCATTGTGCAAAGAGCAGGGAGCCGATTTAATGTACACGGAGTTCATCAGTTCTGAAGGATTAATTCGAAACGCCGCAAAAAGCACACAAAAACTCGACATTTACAAATACGAGCGCCCCGTAGGCATCCAAATTTTTGGGAGCGAGTTGGAGAGTATGGAACAGGCCGCCGAGATTGTTACACAAACAAACCCCGATATTTTGGATATCAACTTTGGTTGTCCCGTAAAAAAAGTGGCCTGTAAAGGTGCCGGAGCGGGCATATTAAAAGACATACCCAAAATGGTTCGACTCACCGAGGCCATTGTAAAAAACACGCACTTGCCCGTGACCGTAAAAACACGCTTGGGCTGGGATGAAAACTCGAAATACATTGTGGAGGTTGCGGAACGATTGCAGGATGTGGGCATAAAAGCCATTTCCATTCACGGTCGCACCCGCACTCAAATGTACAAGGGAGAAGCCGACTGGTCGCTTATTGCCGAAACAAAGAAAAATCCGAGATTGCACATTCCCGTTTTTGGAAACGGCGATATTGACACACCGCAAAAAGCGGTAGAATACAAAAACCGCTACGGTGTTGACGGCATTATGATTGGTCGGGCAAGTATAGGCTACCCGTGGTTTTTTAATGAGGTAAAGCACTTTATAAAAACGGGAGAAATATTACCGCCACCAACCGTTGAGGAGCGCGTTCGCGTGGCTCGCCGTCATTTAAACATGAGTTTGGAATGGAAGGGCGAACACACCGGAATAGTTGAAATGCGCCGCCATTACGGCAAATATTTTAAAGGTTTGGACCACTTTAAACCGTACCGCACTACATTGGTAACCTCTACGAATAAAGACGAACTCCACCACACTTTTGATGAGATTTTGAGAGAATACGACGGGTATGAAGTCATGAGTAATTAGATTCTGTCAATAAAGTCAGTGGCTGATCTAGAAAGTTCGAGAACAAGGCGTGTGAAATTCAAAAAAAGCGGAGTTTACTTTTGTAAATGAGCCTTTTTTTAATGAACACAACGCAGTTATCGGACTTTATAGACAGACACTAATTAAAGTTATTGCTTAACAAATTTAATTACCTCCATTTTTTGGTCAGAACCTATTAAACGCACAAAATACAAACCCGGTGAATATCCTGATATATTCAACTGATTTTCTTGCAATTCCAACTCGCGATACAATTGTCCTGTTGAAGTATAAATTTGAATTTTAGCATCCGGCTTCACACCCTCAAAATTCACCACATTTTCACTTGGGTTGGGGTACACTTTCACTCGGCTTTCCG
>PXEK01000072.1 GCA_003564735.1 Cryomorphaceae bacterium | reverse complement strand
CTTCTGGAAAGACCTTCCAAATCCGGTTCCTCCTCTTTATTGAGTTTTATCAAAAAACTACCGGCCTCAACAAGCATGAAGGGCTTATTTTCTCGAGAAATAATGAGTGTAGCGGGTTCATCAGCCGAGCCTCTTCCCAAAAACTTACCGGCTTGCTGTGCAAAGCCCCCGTCATAATCGACGTTTTTTATGATGTTTTGAATTGGCAGACGTGTACTGTAGGAGTTAAACCTCGGGTAACTCAACCTACTTTTATCGGGTTGCGGAAAGATTTTATCTTGAAGTCCGCCAATTAGCGGCTTATCAAAATAAAAGCTGTTGCTGAAGACAACCGAATCAGCCTCATATTCTGAACGCGTCATATCTATTTCATAGTTTCGTAAATCGGCCCAAACTTCATCAACGGCAAAATTTACACGTTCCCAAGTAACTTTGCCGCCTTCGCCACGCCAAAGGTTTTCACTAAACGAAAATGTTCCGGAGGTATTAAAAAGCTCAATACTGTCTCCCTTTGCACGGCAAACCAAATCGGTATTCTCAAACTCGAGAAAGGGCTCGTCTTCAAATATCATTTTACCCGGTTCACGACTTTGCCAAACCAGTGAACCACTTCTATTGCGATATACCGTTTGATTTTGGAAGAAGTATCGAGAGCCGGTAATAAAACTGGTAAGTGCTCTTTTCTTTCTTCTGTCACCGTCCATCTTTCCAATAAACTCATGCCATTGGTCAAATTGAGCCTTTCGGTCTTCCTTTTTTGAAATATTTATCAAACCGTAAAGATAATCAGCCAAGTCCGGAAAGTAGCGAAAGCGTAAGTCATCAACAAAGTGGTTGGCTTTTTCAATAACCAGGTTTTGTTCTGCCGTACTAAATTGCTCCAGAAATATAGGCTCAATTTCCTTCATAATTGCCTTGCCCTCACTTCGGTTTGTTCGGGTCAGGTCTTTCTCTACATCTTTGAGGAACTTTTCGGGATCAGAGGAATAGGATTGTGCATTGAGGTAGCCCGTGAAAAGAAAAAGAATCACTACTTGAACTAGAATCTCTACTGTTCTCATTTTATCGCTTTTTAAATACCGGCATGGCCCAGTTATTTCTTATTGTTGACTTTACATAATCAAAGTTAAACTTTTGAGCCTGTTCCACAATCATTTCAACATCCTTCTCATAAAAGCCTGAGGTAATCAAAGTAGCACCTGAAGCGGCTACCCGAGAGTAATGATTCATTTGGTCCATTATAATATTTCGGTTAATGTTAGCAAGTAACAGGCCAAATCCCGTTTCTTCAATATCCTTAGCCTCGCCTTGTATAACTTTAATCCGAGAAACATTATTACGTCCGGCATTTTCAAGGGTTCCCGCAACGGATATAGGGTCAATATCAACAGCCAAAACCATTTTTGCATTTCGCATAGCCGCCAATATACCAAGTACTCCCGTACCGCTACCCATATCCAGAACTTTAAGACCGGCACAAGGGGTTTGAAGAAGTTCAGCGGCTATTTGGTATGTGGTATCGTGGTGCCCCGTACCAAATGCCATTTTAGGCTCCATGACAACTTCATATTTTACGCCTTGAACCGTGTCATGAAACGGCGCTCTAATCAACAGTTCATTACCGATTTTAACCGGACTAAAATTACTTTCCCAGTTTTGATTCCAGTTTTCGCCCGGAATAGTTTTAGACGTATAATTTGCTTTTACATGTAATGGGAGTTGTTCAATAAGTAGGTCGATTTGTTGTGTACTCCAGTTATTAGCTACGATATAAGCTTTCAGTACTTCACCTTCGATTTGAAAACTTTCAAAACCCAGTTCTGCCAGATCGTCAGGAAGTAAATCGACCCAAGGTTCGGCGGGATTAAGTGTGAAACTAACCTCAATATAATCTGTGTATTTATCAGTGTGCGGAGTTTTCATGAAGGTTTCACTGCATTTACGATGGCATGAAATTCAGCGGCTTTTAATGACGCGCCTCCTATTAATCCACCATCTATATTTTCACAAGCGAAGAGTTCAGTCGCATTATCGGGTTTGCAACTACCCCCGTACAAAATTGAGGTTGCATTTGCCAACTCATCGCCGTATTGATCGGCTAAAAGTGAACGTATAAACGCGTGAACTTCCTCGGCTTGTTCGGGTGTGGCCGTTAAGCCTGTTCCTATAGCCCAAACGGGTTCATAGGCAAGAATCACTTTGCGCATTTCCAACTCTGAGAGGTGAAACAAAGCCTTAGTGAGTTGTTTTTCTATTACCTCTTTATAATTACCGTTTTCACGATCGTCACGCAACTCCCCAACACAGTAAATCGGATTCAAATCGTTTTGTAATGCTTTATTGACTTTCTCACTCAATATGAGCTCATCTTCTTTAAAGTATTGGCGTCGCTCAGAGTGGCCCACAATAACATACTCTGCTCCCGTTGAAGCAATCATCTCTGCAGAAACTTCTCCCGTAAAAGCTCCGGAAGCATTTTGTGAACAGTTCTGCGCTGCCACACCTATATTATTCAGATCCTTGGTGAGCTCCACCACAGGAACTAAATAGGGAAAGGGCGGTGCCAATATCACCGACGTTTGGGGTTCTGAACATAAATTTAAAAACTCATCTACTAACGCTACAGCATCATCTAAACGGGTGTTCATTTTCCAGTTTCCCGCTACAATATTTTTTCTCATCGTAATTTTTTTAATAATTAGAGGTCAATGATTCTAAGGCCGGTACATCATTGTGATGCCACTTCCCGACAACAGTTCCGCTTTTCAAAGCTACTATTCCCGGGTTACTGCGCACTATGGTTTTAAGCATGGTAGCATCGGCTTGTAAATACGGAAACTTGAGTTGATACTCATGTCTGAATTCATCAATTTCAATAGATGAGGCTGCCGTAAGTCCAAAAACTTCAAAGCCGTTTTGAACCGCTTGCTCGGTCAAAGCCACGACTTTAGACATATTAGAAGTGGAAGTTTTGGATAAATCGTATTGAATAATCAGTAGCGCCTTTTCTGCGCCAAGTACGTAAGAGGTATAATCCCCTCCATCATCGGGCGACTCTAAAACAAAATCATGAATTGGGGGTTCATACCCCTTCTCTAGTAAAATTTGATCGCTCGTATTCGCAATTTCCAAATCTTCATTTTTCCAAAGGTCCTCAGCGAGGTAATCATCGCTGGAAATATCAAAAGTTTCACCGGTTGCTGTGTTTTCCATGGTATAAATATAACCGTATTTTGGCGGAGTTTTACCTTCCGGAATGGTCATGCCTTCTTCGATATTTTTACCTATAGCATACGGCCTGAAATCCTCTACGGGCAAATGAGCGTAGGCATAGTATGTGAATGCGGAGTAAATGATAAGAACTCCCGCACCCATTAACCAACCCTTAGCTGCCCCCTCATTTAAATACTTCCTCAACACCAAAAGAACAACAAAAGAAATAACCGATAAAACAACGGGTAAAAACCATCCCAAAACACCCCAAGAGAATATCAAAACCAAAATAATCGATACACCGTAATACAGCAAGTCTTTTTCAAAGGTATTGGAAGAAACAGCGTTTCTGTTGATAAAAATGATTACCGTAAACACCAGCAACACTAAGTCTTTTACAAAACTCTCAAAAGGTGTAAGTTGAAGCGCATCCCCAAAGCAGCCGCAATCTTTAAAGTAGTGAATGTCGCCTGCTTGAAATCCTAACATACTTTCAAAAGCACCTGTTATACCTGCCTCGGGATTTTCAAAAAACCAGTTGCCTATGGCAGTGTATCCCGTTAAAAACGTAAAAAAGATCATCAGGAGCAACAGCGACCACGCTGAGAGCAAAAACTTTTCGCCGGCTAAAATTGCAAATCCCAATATGATTTCGGCTACGGCCACGATGGACGCCAGCCCGACTTCCCAACCTCGAAACCAACTCCAATTGAGAACATCTTGGGCAAAATACTCTTCCAATTTGTAAGAAAAACCCAAGGGATCGTTGGCTTTAATCAACCCCGAAACAATAAACAACGCACCTACAATCAAGCGCGAAACCATTACCGCATTTTTATTCTTGAGCATGTTTTTACTTTTTCTGATTTAACTGCCGAAAGTACGAATAACACAGAAAACGAAAGATATCATTTTTTTGATTTAACCTGCATTATCATACCCGAGGCCTATTTCCACATTTGCGTAGGAGTTACAACCAAAGTACAACACGGCTAATTTCATCTTCTAAAAAGCTAATGAAGGGAAAGGCCTCAATTAAAACATAAGAGAGGAACTGTTATTTAAGATCAAGACTACTTCACTTCACAACTGAGCAAGCATTGGTTGTTGTAAAAAGCTTCGAGTAAATCACCTTTTTTCACTGCAGAAACTCCCGAAGGTGTGCCCGTATATATGAGATCACCCACTTTTAAAGTGAAGTATTTAGAAACCTCAGCAATTATTCGATCAATATTAAACAGCATATCACTCGTATTTCCCTGTTGTACCACATCTCCGTTTTTTCGCAAGGAAAATAATATATTATTCACATCAATATCGGGAGCGAGGTCGATGAGAGTACCCAAAGGCGCGGAATTATCAAAGGCTTTAGCCTTTTCCCAAGGCTGCCCTTTTTCTTTTAATTTTTGTTGAAGGTCACGAGCCGTAAAATCAATCCCAAGCGTAAATTGATTGTAATATTTGTGAGCAAACTCCTCGGCAATATACTTCCCTTGCCTGTTGATTCTAATTACCAACTCAAGCTCGTGATGAACATCTCGACTAAAATCAGGAAGGTAGAACGGTTGATTGTTTT
>PXEK01000048.1 GCA_003564735.1 Cryomorphaceae bacterium | reverse complement strand
CTTATGTTGTCAGTTAGTTTAACCTTTTAAAATAATGTGTTTTTTCGCCAAGGGTCCAATAAATTATATATTGCATATGATAACAACAAGTTAAGCCTAAAATCATCAAGAACCTTCCAAAGAGTGATAACATAATTAATTGCAGGCGGTCGCTGCGGGATTATTTACCGAAGCCCCTGTAAAGTCCTATAAACTATCGAGCCAAGCCAAAGTATCTTCCTTGAGTTCCCAGTCTATAAGTTCTTGCAGTTTTGGATCAATTTCTATTGAAGACTGGACGTATTCCAGAAATTGTTTTTGAATATGTTTTTTTCGAGAAAGATCCAGATGCAGATAGATTGTTGTGGATTGTATGTCTTCATGCCCCAGACGGTTTCTTATTTCAGCTACTGAACAGCCGGAGGAGAGAAGCCTGACCGCACAGGAGTGACGGAAACTGTGGGCCGGGTTCATCTCCTTGAGACGTTTTTCAGGCAAAGCGATTTGGAGATACTTCTTGCAGATACGATAAATCCCGTGTCGGGTTAATTCCTCGTGTCGTTGGCTGATAAATACGGAGTTCTGGTGCATTGGTTTAGGGGTTGTTCGGTGGGACTCGATATAGCGAGTGAGGAGTTCCATGGTCTTTGGCCAAAGCTCTATGACCCGATACCGGTTTCCTTTGCCCAGCAGAGCCAGGGCAGTGTTTTGCTGATCAAGATAATCGAGTTTCAGGGTGGCGATCTCACTGGCTCTGGCTCCTGAATCATACATTAGGTGCAAGATGGTGTAGTCCCGAAAGCCTTCTGGCTTCTTGAGATCAACCGCTTTGAACACCTTCATTATTTCATCGGGATAAAGAAAGCCGATTAGTTTTCTCTGGATGCGTTTTTGCGGAATACGCAGAACCTTTTCAGCCGTTTCTTTGTGCTGAGGATACAGAAAGCAAAGCATCTTGGCGAAAGATTTCAAGGCGGCTAAGCGTTGATTTCTGGTGTTGGAGATGTTTCCGCGATTGACTTCAAGATGACTGAGAAAGGCCAGGATGAGTTCGGAGGAGAGGTGATCGAGTCTAAGGGAAGCGATTTGGATGCTGTGATATTTTGCCGCAAAGGGCAGAAAAAGTTTCATCACATCCCGATACGCTTTGACGGTATTCTGATTGACCCCTTTTATGCCACTTAGATAGTAACCAAAGAAGGTATGTAAGGAAGTGGTCAATTTCATGTTATCCTCTTAGATTTGGCAAATTCGATGAGTCCCTGGCGTTGGTTGGCATCCAGGACTTTCAAGTAGGCACCAGTATGCCGGTATTCCCGATGGCCCATGTAGGCTGCCAGCACAGGCAAGGCGTTCTGGACATTTTGTCCCCGCTCTTTGATGCTCTTGAGGGTGTTGATGGCAAAGGAGTGTCTCAAGCTGTGAACCCGAGGAGGGCTGAAGATCACATTGCCTAATGTTTGCCTGGGCTGCCTAAGTCCAATGTCTTGGATGGCTGGATGGAAGAACCTATAGATTTTATTATCGGAGATGCCTTTTTCTCCTTCCCCGAGCAAAAGATAGGGACTTGTGTCATGGTCCAGCAAAGACTTTCTCACGGCCAGATAATTGTTCAGCTCCCGCAAGGCAGATTGAGGAACAGGAAGCAGGCGGTCTTTTTTGAACTTGGTTTTTTCAATATAGATACTGCCTTCTTGCTCTCGGTAATGATGACATTTGAGACGCAAGGGTTCAGATATTCGTAATCCGCACCTGGCGATCAGGACCATAGCCACATAGAGAGCCAGATCCTGGAGGTAGAAACGCTTGTTTTTGCGCAAGCGTTTCTGCACAGCCGCCAGGAGAAGATCCACCTGCTTAGGGCTAAAAACAAATGGGACAAAGATCTTTTCTGGGATGTCGGGAATGTCCCTTAAGGGGTTCATGTCATAGATTTCCTGTCGCACCAGGAACTGAAAGAAGGTGCGCAGTCTTGAAATAATCATATTGGCGGTGTGAGCATCTCTTTTAAAGCGATTTCGAAATTCGAGAAACAGATCCGTCTGCAGTATTTGCCAGCTCCCATTTTTTTCCTGGAGAAAACGATCAAAGGCCAAAAGTCCCCATAAAGTATTTGGTTGTGAATAACCCAATGTTTGACGGTAGGCCAAGTATTCTTCCATTTTAGTGGCCAGGAAGCTTTCAAAGCGTTTCATTGAAGAGGACCTCGCGCATCATTGTAATATGGATATGAAGATACTTTTTAGAGGACTCTATATGGTTATGGCCCAGCATTTCCTTGACCTCAAAGATGGAACCTCCATTCTCCAGGATGTTCTGGGCATAGGTATGCCTGAGCCAGTAGGCTGTGGCATCAAGGCCGGCCTTTTTCATGAGCCGACTGAGCTCCAGGCAGATTGTGGTGGAGGCGATTGGTTTGTATGGCCTCTTGATATTAAGAAACAAAGCCCTCTGGTAACTGCTGGGCCTGGCCCCGATGATATAGGTTACAATGGCCTTGAGGGTTTGTTCGGATAAGGGCAAGATTGTGGGATTATTGGCTTTGCGCTGCTTTAGACTCAAACACCTCTGTGTAAAGTCGATATCATCAAGAGTGATCAGGCTTATTTCTCGGGGCCGCAATCCCAGGGTATAGGCCAGGTGAAGCATGGCATAGGTTCTAATTTCTCGGGCCGTGGAAAGCTGCACGCTTTTAAACAGTCGTTTGATCTCTTCAGGACGCAAAAAGCAAGGAGGCTTTGATTGTCCAAATTCGGGAGGTCCGACCACCAAAGGAGCCAGGTCTCGTCGCAAAACGCATCTCTGGTGGTAGAGGTAACTCAAAAATCCACGCAGGTAGGATCGAAGCAAACGGCGTGTACTAAGAGCATAGGGAGCATTCACCTCAGCCAGGAAGGCATCCACCTGGTCAATACTAAGATCTACAAGGTTTAACTCCATCTTTTCCAGGTAGATATGCAGTTTCCGAAGAAATGTGGTAACTGCCTTCATCTGCTTGAGTCTGGTCTTATCCGTGAGCCCCGAGTCCTCAAGGTAATTCTGGTAGATTTCCGGCATGGACTGCTCTTTTTTACTCACGGCTTTTCCCTAGTGCCCGATCGATTAGCTGCCGGATTTCCGAGGGTTGGCTCTTTGCAGCTAAAGGCGAAACAGCTCCCTCCGGAAGGGATAGAACCTGGAAGAGATGCCCGTTGCATGCGATCAAGTTCTTTGCGGCCAGAGAATTTCTGGCCTCGATGTATTCATCCAAGGTAAGTCCCACAAGGGTACAGATCTTGTCGTAGCTGTAATAGGAGATTCCATTGCGATCGGCCACAAGGACCAAAAACAGATACAGCGGTAACTGGTGAGGTTCGAGGCTGGACCAAAAGCCGTCGCTCAGGAAGCGGTGTTCGATAAAGGCAAAGCTGCCGTTGATCTTGCGAATCCGGCTTGGATCAAGGGGCTGTTTCTCAATCCGTTTTGGACCTTTTTTGTGTGAAGCGCCCTGCCGGCGCTGATTTGAAGACGCACCCCTGTTGTGCTGGGGCTGTTGTTTCATGCTCCAGGGATCATTGCCTTCGTTTTTCATGGCAGATATCTCCTTTTTATACTTTTGGGAGACAATCTACCTGCATTTCTGCGGAGGGTCAGTGCCCGTCTTTTGTTGAAATCGAATTTTTTTCTTTTTGGGATAAGGACCAAACCCTATGGGAGGCGGCAGTATCCCCAGATGTGCATGGGCGCATTCCCGCAGTGCAGGCAGGACGAATTGAAGGCCTAGAAGCTCTTGAAAGCAGGAAAGAGTGGGCGTAAACTCTTCAGGCAAGTCATTAAGAAGTTCGATGAGCATAGCCAAAGAGGCTTGAACCAGAAAGAGTCGGCGTCTGATCCAACGTAAGGCTCCGGCAAGTTCGATGTTTTCCCGGATATTGACTGCCGCTGCTTCTTGGCTTGGAGAGGCTTGGACTTGATTTAAGACAATTTCGATCTGGATCAGGCTTCCAGGCAGACGTGCCGCCAGACAATCCGGCAAGAGGCTAAAAGTGGTACACCCTTCAGGACAGTACCACCTGGCAACTTTGGTTCCTGGTGGCAACTTTCTCGAGTAGGTTCCATGCTTGGCCAAGGAGCACCCTCCCTCGGGATGCAAAGGGCAGGTGCTAAGCGTAACGTATCTCCAGGCTTTTTGATTGACATATTCATCAGCCGAGAGATTTGTTTCGAACCGCAGTTGCATATACTTGAAATGGCATAACCACTCCGGAAATGGAATAGGGATTATGGCTAAACAGGGAAGAAATGCCCCCTGTCCTTGCGGCAGCGGGGAAAAATACAAAAGATGTTGCCTCGATCAAAACAAGGCCGGAGTGCGCTCGTCAGCTCCGCCCATAAATTTTATTCCAGTTTATACTGAGCTGGATCAGCTTTCTAACAGCGTTTTTGATTTTATTGATAAGGGCGAACTGGATGAGGCTGAGGCAGCAGCAAACAAGCTACTAAAGGAGTATCCGGATCAGATCGACGGTCTTCATAGGCTGTCACAGGTTTATGAAGCGCGAGGAGACAAATCAAAGGCAGTAGAATATCTGTGGAAGACAGTCGAGTTTGCCAAATCAACGGAAGGATTTGACGGGCAAAGTATAGACTGGTTCCTGTCCGAAATAAATCGATTGAACAAAGAATTATAACGGAGCTTTCAGGGTACATGGATAAATTTTGAACTAGATGTTACGGAAGGATATGCGAAGAAAAAGAATCAAATATATATTACAATCAAAAGCAAGATGTAAATACATGGTAAATACATGCAACATAAACTAACTGACAACATAAGTTG
>PXEK01000385.1 GCA_003564735.1 Cryomorphaceae bacterium | reverse complement strand
GGTACAGAATGCAGCACGTTGAAGAGTTGTTGTGGAATTACGCCTACCTGAATCGCGGACTCACCATTAATCTTAACGGTCAAAAGATATTTAGCGAGAACGGCTTAACCGATTTATTGAAGAAAAAGCTGAGCGAAGAGCCACTTTACCCGATTATTCACCTTGAAGATGAGGATATTGAGTTGGCTGTGACACACACCGCCTCATACGGTGAAAACTATTACTCGTTTGTGAACGGCCAATACACCTCACAAGGCGGCACGCACCAAAATGCATTTCGCGAGGCTTATGTAAAGACTATTAGAGACCATTTTGGTAAAAACTTCGATACGGTTGATGTACGCTCGGGTATTGTTATTGCTATGAGTGTGAAGGTGATGGAACCCGTTTTTGAATCGCAAACCAAAACCAAATTAGGGAGTGATAAAATTGCGCCTGACGGTCCCACCATGCGCACATTCGTCAACGATTTCCTCACGACTAAGTTAGATAATTTCCTGCACCGCAATCAAGATACGGCGCAGGCTATTCTCAAGCGTATTCAGCAGGCCGAGAGGGAGCGTAAAGACCTGGCGGGCATAAAAAAACTGGCCAGAGATAGAGCTAAAAAAGCCAGTTTGCACAACAAAAAGCTGAGGGATTGCAAGGTGCACTTTAACTCTAAAAATGAGTTGCGCAATGAAACCATGCTGTTCATTACTGAGGGTGACTCTGCCTCGGGATCCATTACTAAGGCGCGTAACGTCAAAACACAAGCTGTTTTCTCACTAAAAGGTAAGCCGTTGAACTCTTTTGGGTTAACGAAAAAAATTGTGTATGAAAATGAAGAGTTTAACCTGTTACAGGCCGCGCTGAATATTGAAGACGGGATTGAAAACTTGCGCTACAACAAAATTGTGCTCGCCACCGATGCAGATGTGGACGGTATGCACATTCGCTTGTTACTCATTACATTCTTTTTACAGTTTTTCCCCGATTTGGTGAAAAAAGGACACCTGTATATTCTTGAAACACCTCTTTTTAGGGTGAGAAATAAGAAACAGACCTATTATTGCTACTCTGATGAAGAGCGAAATGAAGCCATTCGCAAACTTAAGGGTAAGCCTGAAATAACGAGGTTTAAGGGTCTGGGGGAGATTTCACCCGATGAGTTTTCGGGTTTTATTCGTGAAGATATTCGCCTCGAACCGGTTGTGGTAGATGCCGATACGCCTATCTCGAAGTTACTCACTTTCTTTATGGGGAAAAATACGCCTGACAGGCAAAAGTTTATTATTGAGAACCTCAGGGTAGAAGAAGTACTCGAAGAAAATACGGTTGAAGTTTAATCAATTACATATTATGGTCAGAACCCTAACACTTGTACTACTTGCGGCGTCATTGAGTTTGAGCGCCCAAACAACATCACCCGACGACTTTAGACTTGAAGAAGACGGAAAAGTGTTTTTCTACTTCAACAGGAATGAGAAGTTGATTGACAACAAGCACAACGCAACCCTTTATCGTGAGGCAACTCAACGTGATGACGGATTTTGGGACGTAACAGATTTTTATGTCGAAAACAAACAAGTGCGACGTACGTGCATAAAGAAAAACCCCAACCCTTTATTCTCCAAAGACTATAAAGGAGAGTATATCACATATTTCAAGTCAGGAAATATTAGCGAGTCAATAACGTACGACGAAAAAAGCAAAAAGGTGGGCAACTACCTCTCGAACTACGAAGACGGACAAATTGAGGAAACCGGGAATTACGTCGACGGTAAAAAAGAAGGGGAGTGGAAGTCTTATCACAAAAACGGTAACATCCATGAAATAAAGAGTTACAGCATGGGTGAGTTAAGTGATAGTTTAGTAGTGTATCACAAAAACGGACAAGTAAAACGCAGGGCTTTCTACAAAAAAGCAGGTGACAAAACCAAGTTGCACGGTGATGAGTATAACTATTATGAAAACGGCCAACTCAAATCAGTCGTTAGCTATGTAAAAGGCGATAAAAGAGGTGAGTTTACCGAGTATCACGATAACGGTGAAGTGAAAACTCAAGGAGAGTTCAGCAGAAAAGGGAACAAAACCGGCACGTTTAAAGAGTTTTACGACAACGGCAGGTTGAAGGTAGAAAAAAGATATGATAAAGACGTTGTGGCAAGGCAGTCTGACGTGTACCACAAAAACGGTGAAATTAAAGAAAAAATTGAAACCCTCATTGACGGAAAATACAACGGACCTTACAAGCGCTTTTTCGACACCGGCGAATTGGCCGAAGAAGGTGAATTCGAGGAGGGTAAACGAATCGGCGTATTCAAAACTTATCGCAAGGGCAGCGGGACACTGCACACTGAGTTCAATCATGAGTCGGGCGAAAAAACTTTTTATGATGAATCGGGAAATGTGGTTGTAGCTCCCCACTTGATTGACGCACCGCCTATTAAAGATAAAAAACTCATCAAGGAGATTAATAAAAACCTGGATATTTCTGAGAAACATCAAACCAAAAACCGTGGTGTTTACGGATTTACCGTTTCGGCTAAAGGAGAAGTGGTTGATGTAAAAGTGCTGACATCAGCTGATGATGTAGTTGATGCTGCGGCGATGGAGGCGTTGAAAAAAATAAAAACCGAGGTGCCTTTGAAGAACGGTGAACCGGTAAAAGAGAACAACGCCCTTGTGATTTACTTTGAACGAGGGGCTAAAAAGTACGACATGATGCCCGGCGCTTATTACTATGAAGTTGATAATCAAAAAGATTATGAAATGAATAACAATAAAGACGATACCTACTTTGTTGTTGAGGAAATGCCTGAATTTAAAGGAGGGCAAAGCAACTTGTTCAAGTTTTTATCCGATAACATAGTCTATCCCGGTTTTGCAAAAGATCAAGGATTACAAGGTGTTGTATTTATTACCTTCACTGTTGACAGGTCAGGAGTTCTCACCGACTTGCGAATAATCAGAGGTGTTCACCCATTATTAGATTTAGCCGCTATGGATGTAGTCGGACATATGCCCGCATGGAACCCGGGATTACAAAAAGGCAAACCGGTTTTGGTGCAATTTAATTTACCTATACGTTTTACATTACGATAAAAGAGATCACAAACGGATATGAGCGAAAACAATAACGAACCCGAAGAAGAAAGAGACGAAGAGCTGGAACAGGAAGCCGCTGATGCCGGTGAACTGGATAAGGTGATACAAGTCTCGGGGATGTATGAAGATTGGTTTTTAGATTACGCTTCATACGTTATTCTGGAACGTGCTGTGCCTCACATAAATGACGGACTAAAGCCCGTGCAGCGTCGTATTTTACATTCCATGCGTGAAATGGACGATGGCAGGTACAACAAAGTGGCCAATGTGGTGGGGAACACCATGAAGTACCATCCTCACGGTGACGCCAGTATTACCGATGCTATGGTAGGTTTGGGGCAAAAAGACCTCCTCATTGATACACAGGGTAACTGGGGTAATATTTTAACCGGTGACAGTGCCGCGGCAGCGCGTTACATCGAGGCGCGACTTACGCCTTTTGCACTTGAGGTGGCATTTAATCCCAAAACCACCAAATGGACGCGCTCTTATGACGGTCGCAACGATGAACCCGTAACTCTTCCTATGAAATTCCCCATGCTACTGGCACAAGGCGTAGAAGGTATTGCGGTGGGTATGTCGTGTAAAATTTTACCGCACAATTTTATTGAGCTAATCGATTGTTCCATAAAACACTTTAAAGGCAAACGGTTCAAGTTGTATCCCGATTTCCCTCAAGGGGGAATGGCTGATTTCACGAATTACTCTGACGGACTCAGAGGGAGTAGAGTGAGAGTTCGCGCCAAAATTGAAATAGAAGATAAAAAAACACTCAAAATCACTGAAATTCCATTTGGAACCACAACGGGCTCGCTGATAGACAGCGTTCTTAAAGCCAATGACAAGGGTAAAATCAAGATTAAAAAGATTGAGGACAACACCTCTGAGTTTGTCGAAATACTTGTTCATTTAACGGGCAATACATCTCCCGATAAAATGGTGGATGCCCTTTACGCCTTTACCGATTGCGAAGTGAGTATTGCGCCTAATGCCGCCGTTATTCAGGATGATAAACCTCGTTTTGTAGGGGTTTCAGACATGCTGCGTGAATCGGCAGATGCCACTCGCGAGCTGCTGAAGCGAGAGTTGGAAATTGAACTGGGCGAATTACAGGACAAATGGCACTTTGCCTCGTTGGAAAAGATTTTTATCGAGAACAAAATTTACGTTGAGTTTGACGGTAAAACCTATGATGAGGCCATTGACCTAACGCGTGAATTGCTAAAACCGCACATCAAACACCTCATTCGAGAGGTGACTGATGACGACATCAAAAAGTTGATGGAAATCAGAATGCGCAGAATCACCAAACACGACGCTGAAAAAGCGGACACCTTCATTGCATCTCTTGAGGAGGCTATTAAAAATGTAAAATATAACCTCGAACACCTAACTGATTATGCCATCAAGTATTTTGAAAATTTGAAAAAGAAATACGGCGAGGGAAAAGAGCGAAAAACCGAAATTAGAGAGTTTGAAAATATCGAAGCTCACAAGGTGGCCGTGGCCAACGTAAAGTTGTACGCAAACATGAAAGAGGGCTTTGTAGGTCACGGACTCAAAAGAGGAGAAGGTGAGTTTATTACCGACTGCTCTGATATAGATGATATCATCGCCATTAGGGAAGATGGCGTGATGTCCGTTGCCAAGATAGCCGACAAAAACTTTATGGGTAAAAACCTGATTCATGTGGGAGTTTGGAAGCGAGGCGATAAG
>PXEK01000049.1 GCA_003564735.1 Cryomorphaceae bacterium | reverse complement strand
GGGTTCTGACCAAAAACACACTTATTTTAGGCCCGTTTCAAGGTCCGCCCGCTTGCGTGCGAATCCCCTACGGGAAAGGTGTTTGCGGTAGTGCCTGGAAGCAAAAAGAGGCATTGGTAGTTCCCGATGTTCACGAATTCCCCGGACATATTGCCTGCAGCGCACAATCGAAGAGTGAAGTGGTGGTGCCGGTTTTCAAAAATGGGGAAGTTGTGGCCGTATTGGATATTGACAGCGATAAATTCAATACTTTTGACGACGATGATGCCCGTTATTTAACTCAAATCAATTCCATTCTCAGTGATGCCTCTCATATTTAGGTACGTTTTTTATGTGTTGTCGCTAGGCCTTGCCTTGTTTTTGTTGCACTCTTGCGCACAGCCGGTGCCTCTTGAAGGCGGACCCAAAGATGAAACACCTCCCAAAATATTGTCGAGTTCACCTGAAAATTTTTCTACCCGCTTTGCCGAGGATCGAATTGTGTTGGTTTTTGATGAGTATATTGATGTGAAAAGTCTGGAGCAAGACGCATTGATTTCGCCACCGTTGAAATACCCGCTGGAACACAAAATTAAAGGTAGGCAACTCACCATATATATTGAGGATACGTTAGCGGCTAACACCACCTATATTTTTAACTGGGGTAATGCCATCGTTGATTTTAATGAGGGCAATGTTCTCGACAGTAACTTGTACGTTTTTTCTACCGGTGATGAAATTGACTCGCTGGAAATTAAGGGTAAACTCACCGGGGCTCGTGATTTAGCACCCTCTGCGGAATATTTGGTGATGTTGTACAAAACCGATGAAGATTCTTTGCCGTACAAAGAGAGGCCTTATTTTTTAACGAAATCGGATGAGCAAGGGGAATTTAATTTCAAGTACCTGGCGCCGGGAGAGTTTAAGATATTTGCGCTCAATGATGAAGACCGTTCTTTTACCTACAACCCGTATATTGAGGAAATCGGTTTCTTGGATACTTTGGTGATTTCAGGGGCCGGGGATTACCACGAAATCAAAACATTCAAAGAGCACAACCCCAAATTGAGCATGAACAATTTTGAAGAAGTGCATTACGGCCATGCGTATATTTCGTTTTCCAATCCGGTCGATTCATTTGCGTTAGTGCCTATTGATGATACCGAGGAGTTGCCTTTTGTTTTTGAGTGGAGTGAAAATAGAGATAGTGTAAACCTTTGGCTTGTAAATGATTCTTTATATGATACACTGGACTATGAAATGTATGCAGATACACTTTTTGATACGTTAAAAATGAGGTTTAAGCCTCGGGAAAAATTTGTGGACAAAAAGAGCGAGGAGTCGAGTGTAAAGTTTAGTCTTAAGGCCGATATCTCCGGTAAGCTCAACTTTTTTGATACGCTTTTTTTCAGAACCAACCACCCCATTGCAGAATTGAAAAAAGAAGGATGGCTTTTTTCGGAAGGAGAGGATACGCTGAGTTTTGATTCGTTGTTGGACTCCGGTAAGTTGACATTGGGTAGGGACACCGCTGAGGCGCAAAAATATTTCTACCTGAGTTACGATTGGAAGCAAAATACACCCTATAAAATTTTAATTACGGATAGTTCGGTTATTGACATGTTCGGGTTGTCGCACGATACGTTGATTACCGACTTTAGTACCACAGAGGAAGATGATTACGGTGAGTTCAAAATCAACCTTGACTTTCCTCGGGCAGAGGGGCAATACATTTTGTACTTGATGACTGAAGGAGATGAGGTTTTGAAGCAGCGACGAGTGCAGGCCAAAGAAACGGTAGTGTTTGCGCGTGAAAAACCGGGTAAATACAAACTCAGAATGTTGGATGATCGCAACGAAAACGGAGTTTGGGATCCCGGTATTTACCTTGAAGGGTTGCAACCGGAAGTGATTTTACAGCATCCGGAGGTTCAAGAAATGCGCGAGAATTGGGATTTAGAGGTGGAGTGGATTTACCTCGACCAAATCGTTCAAGATGAGCCGGAAGGGGAGGAGTCCGAGCAAGAAGACTCACCCACTCAAGAAGAATAGCCCAATGAATCGGCTACTCCCCGACGCCAAATGTCGAATTTTTTAGTCGAAAACCACTGAGGGCTGACCCCGGGCAGGCTTCCCATCTGCCCGAGGTCAACTCAGTATTACAACCCTACACCGTAATATCCTCTCACGCCGTTGGGATAAACTCCTTCTATCAAAACACCTCCTGATTTGCTGTTGAGCATAGTGTATAAATCTTCGAAGTTGTTCACCGCCTTTTTGTCAACCGTGAGAATGATAAAACCGTTTTTGATTCCGGCCTCTTCCAGTTTACCCTCACCCATATCTTTCACTTGTACACCGCCTCTTATACGTAAGCGTTGTGCAACATTGGCGGGGACTTCCCTAAACTCGGCGCCAAACAGTTTCTTTTTCTCGATTACCTCCCGCTCAATGAGTTCTGTATTGCCCATTTTATTGCGTAATACCAACGTTTTTTTCTCTTTCTTATCTTTACGCAGAATGGTAATTTCGACTTCGTCGCCGGGGCGTTTGCGCCCGATGAGCTCCAGCATTTGAGAAGTGTTGCGAGTTTCATTACCGTCAATTTCTGTAACAATGTCTCCTTTCTTAATACCCGCTGCTTTGGCGGCACCTTCGTCTGTAAGCTCTGCAATATATACTCCGTTGGTAGTCGTGAGCTTTTTCTCTTCCGCTAATTCTTTGTTGATGTTTTGAATACTGGCCCCTATGTAAGCGCGTTGAACAATCCCGAAGTCCATCAAGTCCTTTACTACTTTCTTCACGATGTTTGAAGGCACGGCAAATGAGTATCCCGCAAAAGAGCCGGTGGGAGACTTGATGGCCGTGTTGATTCCAATAAGAGCACCGTCGGCGTTGACCAAAGCACCCCCGCTGTTGCCCGGGTTCACCGCAGCATCGGTTTGGATGAACGATTCTATCGGTGCGGTACCGCCTTGATTTTCTCTTGCCAAAATATTGATGTTTCGGCCTTTCGCTGAAATGATTCCGGCTGTTACGGTAGAGTTGAGGTTGAGCGGATTCCCCACGGCCAGAACCCATTCACCTAATCGTATTTCGTCAGAATTGGCGAATTCGATGGCAGTCAAATTTTCAGCGTCAATTTTAATCACGGCAATATCCGTGGAGGCATCCTTCCCGATGACGGTTGCCGTGTAGGTTCGGTTATCATTGGTTTGCACTTCGATTTCTTTGGCGTCTTTAATCACGTGATTGTTGGTGACAATGTAACCGTCTTCAGAGATAATGACTCCGGAGCCCGAGCCTGAACGATCCGGTCCGCGTCGCGGCTGCGGGTCGGGGTTTCCAAAGAAAAAGTGAAACGGATTTACTTGATAGTACTCTCTTCCTTCTACAATCGTTTTCACGTGAACCACGCCGTTCACGGTGTTTTCGGCCGCATTGGTAAAATCTACTCCCGATTGAAAGGAGGTAGTTTGGCGCTTCGGCCGCTCTTCGAAAACTTCGTACCCTGCATCTTCATTATTTATGAGCAGGGTGTTTTGTGTAGCGGGGGTAATTAGCGACTCTTGTGAGGTTAATGCGTGGTAAACAAAAATCGATACTACACCGCCCAGTATAGCGGTGAATGTCATAGCGAATAAAAATTTTATGTTTTTCATCTTATAAATATTTTGAGAAGTAATAATCAAACCTCGCGCCAAACTGACGTTTTTACAGGTTAACGGATTTTAAAAAAATGTTGAGAAAGCAGTCGAGCCCGCTTTTAGTTTGAGACATAAAAAAACCGCACAGTTCGTGCGGTTTTTGGTATTGCAGATTTTGTCACGAGTTAATTCCCGTACAGACAGTTGTTATTGACGTATCCGATACGTAATACCAACTCTATTGTGGCTCGATTTGAATAAAATTGGTTTCAAAAGAGCCGTCAGTTACCTCTGCGGTTTCATCATTCCAAACAGCTTCAAATTCAAAAGTACCTTCAACTTTATCCGTACTTAGTTCTTGGAATCGCAAAGTACCTGATTCGATTACACCGTATCCGGCATTAGGAGTAGCCAAAAGAGCAATAATTACCCCCTCTTGGTCAATGCTGTGCAATTCATAATCAATGTTGGTTTGCAAGCTGTCAAAGGGGTTGGTTTCATGAACCAAACTCATGTTGACACTGTAAGAATTCATCGGATTGTCAATGGTTGCGGTACTCAACATAATTTCCAGTTGGTACTTGCCGTCATTATTATCGGTGTCTAAAGTTACTACGGCCGAGGCTGCTGAAATATTTTCGTTCTCATTACCCGAGATTGTCCAGGATGCCGTTCCTTGCCCCGGCAGACCGGTTCCACCGCCGATTCCACCGTTTGAAGAATCGTCACCGTTGTCATCGTCATCACTGCTGCAACTTGTCGCCCCAATAACCATCATTACACTCATGGCAAAAAATGCCGCTTTTCTAAGTCTTTTTCTCATAATTAATAGAGTTTTACTAAAGTTTGATGTCCCGGCCTTAGGCACTGAAGGAGTATGAATTTGTGTTTGACAACAAAGGTATAAAACTTAGAAGCAAATACAAAAAAATGACGATCGGAATGGCTATTTGGAATTAGATTCCCCACCTGCCGTGCCTTAAAAGTTGTTTGTGTATTTGAACCGGGAAATGCCGATTGCAGTGAAAAGTCCATTGGGAAATGGTCTTTTTTCCTTGTTGCTTTATAATTGAAGCAAAAAGTCCGAGGAGGGGTGAACTAACACCGCTCATCGGACTTAAATATGATTGAACCTCAAGGAAAGTATCTTGAATCAGCTCTTCACCACTCTGTCGGTAGC
>PXEK01000378.1 GCA_003564735.1 Cryomorphaceae bacterium | reverse complement strand
CGCAGTACCTCGCCCACGCGATTGGCGCGCACTGGGGTGGGCTTCGACCCTTGCAGCTTGCGCGCGCGGTTGTTGGGTTTGGCCTTGGAGGGGCGCGCGCGACCAGCGGCGATCTTGTTCAGCAGCTTTTCGACATCGGATTTGGTGATGTCGCGCACCAGACGATTGCCCCAGTCCGGGGCCACCAGCTTGTGCATGATGGTATGCTGGTCACTGGCATTCTTCGCCGCAAGATGGGGGGTGTGCTCTTCGAGATAGCGCGCGATCATGTCCGACACGCGCGGGGCTTCGCGCGAAGCTTCGCGCTCGGCCAGCGGGTCGATCCCCTCATCGATGCAGCGCCGCAACTCCTTGGCCCGCTCGCGGGCGGCCACTGTGGTCCATTCCGGCCAGCGCCCGATCACCATGCGCCGCTGGCGACCTGCGAACCGGTAATCGAGTGTGAAAGCACGATTGCCGGACGGGTAGATCGAGATCGAAAACCCGCGCACATCGGTGTCGAAGATCTGATACACGCGCACAGCGCGCTCCGCCTCGCGCACGGATTTCTCATTCAGTTTCAGCCTCTTGACCATGCAAAACTCCCCTGCAGCTCGTCCGACATGAGGCGTGGATTCGCGCCCAAATCAAGCAAAGCATGGCCAGGGGACCGGAATGCAGGCAGGGACCGGAATTGGGGTGGGGAGGGGCGTTCCGGTGGGGGGGCTACGCGTAAAGGATAGGTTAGCGGACCACCGATGCGGTAGCAATCGATCCATTGCACCGAGCAAGAACGTACATCGGCAACTGAATCCGAACAACGAGGTGTTTTCATGCCCAGCTGCTACTGCTAGGGTTCCATCAACCAAGGGCAAGGTCATAGCATGAAGCATCTAGGTCGAATTAAGGCTTCTCCAGAACAACTTAAAATTATTAGCACAAACCAAACTGGGGCAGAGTTGATCAGAGGCTCCGCTGGCAGTGGGAAGACTACGACTGCGCTTCTGCGGCTCACCTCACTTGCGAACATGATGCGGGCGCGGAAAGATCGTGTTGGGGATGATGACCCAGTCAGAGTTTTACTTCTTACTTTCAACCGAACACTCGCGGGATACGTTCGCGCTTTGGCCGAAGCACAGCTGACAGGCGCAAGCCATAAAATTGAAATTTCCACTTTTGCAAAGTGGTCGCTATCGAAGCTTGGTCTGACCAATGTAAAAGCAGACAACGCGAGACGCCACCTGCAGCAGCTTGCGAGAACATTCGAAGGTCTCGATCCATCATATGTCGTTCAAGAAGCCGAGTATCTTCTTGGGCGGTTTGAACCAGAGGATATCGAGGACTATGTCGGTAGCGAACGTACTGGTCGCGGAGCATTACCACGGGTCGAGGCAAGTCTGCGACGGCGTATTTTGGATGAAGTGGTTTATCCATACCTCAATCACCTTGATGAAAACGGTTGGCTGGACTGGAATGCCTTGGCGATCAAAATGCGCCGCGAAATTTCATCTCTGGAATACGACATAATCGTTGTCGATGAGAGCCAAGATTTTTCCGCAAACGAGATTCGGACCATCACACATCACCTAGCAGATGACCATGCGATAACGTTCGTGATTGACACCGCGCAGCGAATTTATGCCCGTGGATTCACTTGGGTGGAGGCTGGTGTCAACGTTACGGGAAACCGTTCGCACCGACTACAAGAAAATCATAGAAATACAAAGGAAATTGCGGCCTTCGCGTCTGGTATATTGGATGGATTAACAGTTGATACCGATGGCGTGCTGCCAAATTTAAATGCAGCGCAAAAAATCGGGCCGCTCCCAAAGGTTATATCCGGAAAATACTCAAAACAAATTTCTTGGGCCGTTGAGTACATTCGAACGAATGTCGATTTGTCTAACGAAACAGTAGGTTTTTTGAAACCTGAGGGCGGAGGATGGTTTGACACAATCAGAGCTGAACTGAAGAGGTTTGGCATTGATTTTGTTGACATGCAGCGAAACCCGGATTGGCCAGAAGGAGATGTCAATGTCGCAATTTCTACCTTTCATTCTGCCAAAGGGCTCGAATACGACCATGTCATTATCCTCGGATTCAACCAAGAAAACACACGCTTTGGGGAAGAGGAGAGGACTGACCAAATACAAGTCTTGAGAAGACTTCTTGCCGTTGCGGTGGCTAGGGCAAGGAAGCAAGTAATCGTCGGTTACAAGCCTGGAGAGGAGTCTCGGCTTACTGACTATTTCAAGGCCAAAACTTTCGAAGAGGTGGCTCTTTGAGATTGCAGTCGGAAATACTTAGACGTGGAATAACGGAAGTTCTACATTTCACAACCAACCGCGGCTTGGTTGGCTCACTTGCCAGTCAAAGCTTGCTTTCGCGACCGCTTCTCGGGGAAGATGCCTACCTGCGCCATGTTTTAAAGCTGAATTCGGCCTTTCGCCCAGAAGAGTCGGAGCTCTTTGATAAGACTGAAGACTGGATTAGGTACGTGAATTTATCAATCTCTGAAGTCAATGGCAGGTTTCTAGAAGTGTCGCGTCGTTGGCACACAAACGACGATGTCTGGTGGTGTATCTTGTCCTTCGATCCGCAGATTATGACTCACGATGGCGTTTGGTTCGCTACAACGAACAATAGCTACGATCAATGCCAAAGAGGGCAAGCTGAAGAGGGTTTCGATGCCCTTTTCGCACAGAGCATTCGGCGGAAAAAGCGTGGTTATAATGGTAATCCTTGGAATGTACAAAGATTTGGCAGAGAGCCGTCACATCCAACTTGTGAACAAGCAGAGGTACTTTACCCGGAGAGCCTAAGCCTGGAGCATTTGGTCACGGTCTATGTCGAACAGGATGAACATCATGATATAGCGGCTGGATGGCTACAGGAATTCGACTATCAAAGCGTTAATGTCTCCGTCCAACCACGGAAATTCATGGGGAGACAGAATTGAACATTCTAAGAGCTCAAGCGCCAGTCACTAGATACGAACGCGCCGACTATGAACATGCAGTTGTTAACTCAGCACTTTGGGCAGCAGCGGGTGATGCACTCGGGTGGATGACCGAATTGACCCGAGGGACAAGCGGTGTCGAGCATAGGACCGGAAGTAAAACGGTTTCTGAGACCACGGAGTGGAAAAGGCTTGTTGGTGGACGTTCCGGAGTAACAGTGGATTTACCCGCGGGAACATACTCAGACGACACGCAGCTTCGGCTGTGTGTTTCTAGGTCTATTCGTGGAAACGGATCATTCGATGTAGAAGCATTTGCAAAAGTTGAAGTGACAGCTTGGCAAGGTTACTGCTTGGGCGCCGGTATAGGCTCCAAGGCGGCCGCCGCGAACTTGTCGAAAAGGGGCGTGAACTGGTTTTCCAATTTCTTCGCAACGGACCAGCAGAGATATGTTTCGGCCGGTGGCAATGGCGCGGCCATGAGAATTCAGCCTCATGTTTGGAGTGCATCCGGTACCCTCGATGACATGATTGCTCGTGTTTTGCGTGATGCGTTAGTAACTCATGGTCACCCTCATGGCTTCTGTGGAGCGATTTTTCATTCATTGTGCCTGTGGGAAACACTTTCTACGCGTAAAGTCCCTTCTGTCGAAAGCGCAATGGATTTTGTTTCTTATATGAATGTGATTCCGTCCGTTATTGAGCGTGATAATGAGCTTGCGTCTCTTTGGGAACCGACTTGGGAGCGAGAGATAGGAAAGTCACTAGACAGTGCAATCCATGAATTCCAATCAGAAGCCCGGTCTGACATTTCCCAAGTATTGAAGATTTTCAAAGCATCGAAAAGCCCAGATTATCATGAAGTACTTCACCAACTAGGCTGCCTCACGGATAAATATCGCGGTTCCGGATTTAAAACGGCGCTGGCCGCGTTGGCACTTTGTCATATTTATTCTCCTGACGGGATAGAAGAAGCTTTGATACGTTCAGCAAATGAGCTGGAGAGTGATACCGACACTATTGCGACAATGGCGGGCGCAATACTCGGCGCACTCGCCAATAGCGAGCCGAAATGGGCGGTGCAGGACACCGCCTATATCCGCAAGGAAGCAAGCAGAATGGTTAGTGTCGCAAAGCGCGAGCGTACTTGCAGCTTCGCGTATCCTGATGTTTCCAGTTGGGAACCACCATCCAACCAATCTGATGCAGTTGTTCGTTGGCAAGGCTCACTTGCGCTAGCAGGACTTGGGATGCTTGAGCCGTGGGGCCAAGAATACAAGGCTGGGACCGCTATCTGGCAGTGGTTCAAATTGCCTTTTGGACAAAGTATTTTTGCCAAACGACGTGCGGTCATTAAAGGAAGTGTGAGCGACAAGCAGATGCCACGAAATACTCCAGCGCCCCCCTTGGACACTCACGACAGTCAAAGCAGAAAGCAACAAGAGCACTTTGATTTTGTAGCGACTGAAGCGAAAAAGCGAGACCGCGACGCAACGGACCGTCAGGCACCGGTGCAGCGGTTTCCGGGTCTGGACAAAGCCACGGATATAATAATCGCTTCTGGCTTCGACAACGAGGTCATCGGGCGCCTAATCAATCTCTCCATCGAGGAAACCGGCGGCATTGAAGCGGCAGTTGGTCTTGCTGCAATAGTGGCGAAAGCTCGGCTCGCTAGAATGCGCCGCAAGTAACCTTATAGCAAAGTCCAGCTCTTCATTGCCCGCATTTCTGGGGGGCTAACCTTTCATTGGCGGTGTGATCTCGATCATTGTTTGCGGGTCTATGACGGCTTTGACTCAACGCCACCTCAACACGCGTACGCGGTTTTGGCCCCATTTGTTCACTCGAAAACCGTTGAAATCAGTCCTTCTTCG
>PXEK01000161.1 GCA_003564735.1 Cryomorphaceae bacterium | reverse complement strand
ATTGGACCGATGACGATTGGAGTTTAGTAGGTAACCCCTACCCGAGCGCCATCGACATTATTGCATTTTTGAATACAAATTCATCAGTACTGCAAACCCAAACCGTTTACGTTTGGAGTGACGACGGTTCACAAGGAGCCTCATATACACCAAGTGATTACATTGCCGTAAACTCCTCGGGAGGAACGGCCGGCGGAGGGTCACTCAACATAACCAACGGGAGTATCGCCTCCTGCCAAGGGTTTGTTGTACAAGCATCAAGCGGTGGCGGCACCCTGCAATTTACAAACGAAATGCGCGTTGCGGACAACAACGACCAATTTAGAAGCCGAAACGGGGATGTTTTTGACCGTTTTTGGATCAGTGCCTCAACCGATTCGGCGAGAAGTGAAATATTAATTGCGTTCAGAACCGGTGCCGACAGAGGTTTTGATCCCGAGTTCGATGCGCCGAAAAAAATCGTTCAAACACACTTAAACTTAGCGGTCAAGCTCTCCACGGGAGAAGATATGTGCATTTTGGGTGAAGCGCCGTTACAATACGGCGACAGCGTGCTTATCCCGCTGAACGTACAAACCGAAAGTAATGACAAAATCGAGATTTCCCTGCAGCACAGCGAATTCCCGGTGAACCCTTCAACAGAGGTGTACCTCATCGATTATTTGCGTAAAGACACTTTCTTGCTTCAAAAGGAGAACTACAGCTTTAGTGCCGATCAGGGAACTACACTCGATGAGCGTTTTGCATTGTTGGTGGTAAATGATGACCCCATGAGTTCGGCGCCCGCGAAAACCGCTGAGGAAAAACCGGTTGAAATTTACATGCAAAACGAAACCGAACTTTTTGTTCATACCCCGCAAGACGAAATCAAAAGGGTGGAAATGTTCGACCTTTCGGGGCGTCATTTGTTATCAAGAGACTTTAGAGGAAGCGAACAACAAGTACTCCCTGTAGGCAACCCCGGCAGCGGTGTTTATTTGGTTAGGGTTCTGACCAAAAAAGGAAACGTAACCGTGAAAAAAATACCGTTGAGATAAATCAACAAAAAAGGTAAATAAAAAAGCCGAGGCATAAACTTCGGCTTTTTTTTAGTTGCGGAGGCAGGACTCGAACCTGCGACCTTTGGGTTATGAGCCCAACGAGCTACCAACTGCTCCACTCCGCGATATATCTTAAATATGTTTTTCTTTTCCTTCGCCCGAAAGCGGGTGCAAATATACAATTATATTTCGTTACTTTGCAAACCATTTTAAACAAATAAATTGCACAAAGCAGGATTCGTAAATATCATTGGTAGTCCCAACGTTGGCAAGTCAACGCTAATGAACAAGTTAGTGGGGGAAAAACTTTCCATCATCACCTCAAAGGCGCAAACAACCAGGCACCGAATTATGGGGATTGTGAACGGTGAAGACCACCAAATTGTGTACTCTGATACACCCGGGATTGTAGAACCGGCGTATAAATTACACGAATCCATGCTCAGTTTTGTGCAAAATGCACTTTCAGATGCCGATGTGTTTTTGGTAATGGTAGAAGTGGGTGAACGACAATTTAAAAATGAAATTCTGGCCGACTCCATCAATAGTAGTAATGTACCTGCTTTGGTGTTAATCAACAAAATAGACTTATCTGACCAAGAAGGTGTGGAAACGGCCGTGGAACATTGGAAAAAGATATTCCCAAAGGCCAAAGTGCTCCCCGTACCGGCATTGCACGGGTTTAATGTTGACGGCATAATGAAGCTCATTGCCGATTTACTTCCCGAATCACCTCCCTTTTTCCCAAAAGATCAACTCACCGATAAACCCATGAGGTTTTTCACCTCAGAAATCATAAGAGAAAAAATATTACTTTATTACAGCAAGGAAATACCTTACGCCTGTGAGGTTATTGTAGAATCATACAAAGTACAACCCGATATTATTCGCATTAGGGCGGTAATTTTGGTAGAACGCGAATCGCAAAAAGGAATCATCATTGGCAAAGGCGGCATAGCCTTGAAAAAAGTGGGAACTGAAGCGCGTCGTGATATTGAAGCCTTCACGGGCCAAAAAGTATTTTTGGAGTTGTTTGTGAAAGTAGAAAAAAACTGGCGCAGCAATACGTCAAAACTGAAGCGATTCGGTTACATTCAATAAAAAAACAATCATGTCAGGTATCATAGCAATTGTAGGTCGCCCCAATGTGGGAAAATCAACCCTTTTTAATAGACTCGTAGGCGGTAGAGACGCTATTGTAGATGAGTTTAGCGGGGTAACTCGCGACAGGCACTACGGCAAAACAGAATGGAACGGCAGGGAGTTTTCAGTAATTGACACCGGCGGTTATGTTACCGGAAGCGACGATATTTTTGAAAGTGAAATACGAAAACAAGTCCAACTGGCCATTGATGAAGCTGACGTGATTCTATTCACTGTGGATGTGGACGCCGGCGTTACCGATTTAGACCAAGAGGTGGCCAACCTATTACGCCGACAAAACAAACCTGTGATCCTCACCGCCAACAAAGTTGACAATTCGCAACGCACATTGCAAATTGCCGATTTTTACGCATTAGGAATGGGTGAAGTATATGGCATTTCGGCCATTAGCGGCAGCGGCACGGGCGACTTACTCGACGAAGTGGTAAAAGCACTGCCTCCCGAACAACAACTAGAAACAAACGACGAGCTCCCCCGCTTTGCGGTGGTGGGCAGACCCAACGCCGGTAAATCGTCACTCATCAACATGCTCACCGGTCAAGAGCGCAACATCGTAACCCCTATTTCGGGAACCACACGAGACAGTACCGATATTCGCTACAACGCTTACGGCTTTGATTTTATGTTGGTAGATACTGCCGGACTACGAAAAAAAGCAAAGGTTCATGAAGACTTGGAGTTTTACTCCGTTATGCGCTCGGTAAGAGCCATCGAAAGTGCCGATGTTTGTATTTTGATGGTTGATGCCGCAGAAGGTTTTCACGTTCAAGACGTCAATATTTTTGGATTGGCACAAAAAAATCGCAAGGGTATTGTGATTGTGGTAAATAAATGGGACTTGGTTGAGAAAGACCACACCACGGCCAAAAAGTTTAAAGATGATATTTTAAACCGCATCAAACCGTTTACCGATGTAGAGGTGATTTTTTCTTCGGTACTCAACAAGCAACGTGTACATCAAGCCCTTCAAGCTGCGGTGAGGACATTCGAAAATCGTACTCGACGCATCAAAACAAGTGAGCTAAACGACTACATGCTGCCCATTATTCAAAAAACACCCCCACCGGCAACCAAGGGTAAATACGTGAAAATAAAATACGTCACTCAACTTCCCTCCAAATTTCCGGCATTTGCCTTTTTTGCGAACTTACCCAAGTACGTAAAAGAACCGTACAAGCGCTTTTTGGAAAACAAACTACGTGAACGCTACGACTTTAAAGGGGTTCCCGTGCGTATTTATATGAGAGAGAAATAAATTACTCCCGTTAAATAAGAACGGTGCGGGTCCAATGAAAAGAGGTTTGGAATCACCCCCTCACCTCTTCGCTGCCGTCCACATAACGTGCAAACCTGCCCTTACTGCGGTCGTGCACCTGATCATATCGCGACCAAGGCCACCCGCCGAATTGAGTTTGTTGGTACTCTTCAAAAGCCTGTTGAATTTCTTGTCTTGAATTCATCACAAACGGACCGTGCTGAACCACCGGCTCCGCAATAGGCATGCCCTGCAACACGAGAATTTTCACCTCATCATTGCCGGCTGTAAGCCGTAAATCTATATCCGGTTCCACATCAGCCGCATGATACTCGGGAATAGATTGTCCCTCAACCGTAAGCGATTTACCCGAATAAAAATACACCGTTCTGTTCACACCGCGAGCGGTTGCGGGCAGCGTAAACGACTTTCCCGGTTTTATTTTGATATTGTAAACCCCAACGTAATTTTCGGGATTGTGAGCCCACGATGCTTTTGGCGGCACGGGAGCCTTTTTACCAAAAAGCTCGCCCGTCATCCCCTCCATATAAGCGCTGTTTTCATGGTCAAACTTCGGGATATCCTCATCCCAAAACATTTTGTAGTCGGGCTCAGTCATTTTTTGACTTTTAGGCAAATTCAACCAAATTTGAAAAAGCTCCAGCGGATTATCCTTATCTTTATTCAAAAGCGGAAACATCTCACTGTGCATAAGTCCGCGACCCGCCGTCATCCACTGCAAATCGCCGTCTCCGTAACGTCCTGCCCCGCCTTTTGAGTCGGCGTGATCCACCATACCGCGTCGCACTACCGTAAGCGTTTCAAAACCCCTGTGCGGGTGCCCCGGAAAACCCGGAATCTTTTTACCGTGATACATTCTCCACCCGTCTTTAATATGAAAATCGCTGCCCAAATTCCGTCCGGACAACAAATTAGCATCGGGACCCATTTCATCATTTCCTTTCGGAAAAAAATCCTCATGGTGCACACAAAACAAAAACGGATCTAACGTTTCCCATTGAAAGCCCAAAGCCCTCACCTTTTTTATTGCATTTTTCATTTGTTCCTCCTTTTTAGCTACGGTAAAACCACTCAGCACAGGGGCTGTAGCCATTGCTCCCGCACCCATCATCATCTTTCCCAAAAAACTGCGCCGTGTATTTTCTTTGTTTTCCATAAACAGGTTTTTAGCACTTGAAATAGCATTTAAACGCACGAAATAAAAATTAGTTGTATATACATCTATTTTTTTGGTCAGAACCCACATTCATCCGAAACTTTTTCAAAATTAGCTGTAAAATCTCTGTATCCCCTATTTCATGGGATATAAAATTAAACTTTTAAGAAAAAAAGTCCGTCTGTTAGAATAAAGTTGGCTGCACT
>PXEK01000369.1 GCA_003564735.1 Cryomorphaceae bacterium | reverse complement strand
TGAACCGTTTTCCGAAACATCAAAAAACGTTAGATTTGTGCACCAACCTGAATTACCGCCCGGTTAAATTGCGTTCTGACCATTAAAAAAAGTAAACATGAAAATTTTAAGTGCCGATCAAATAAAAGAACTCGATGCGTACACCATACAAAACGAACCTGTAAGCAGTATTGAATTGATGGAGCGCGCGGCAAAAGCTGCCACCCGACAAATCACCAACGATTTTACCACCGAAGAACGGATTCACATTTTTTGCGGCCCCGGAAATAACGGCGGCGACGGTTTGGCCATGGGTAGACTTTTAAATGAAGCCGGTTACACGGTGCATATTTACAAGGTTGAAGTATCTAAAAATAAATATGAGGATTTTGAGGCAAACCTAAAAAGACTAAAAAACAAAGGGTTGAGCGCAAAGCAGATCACTTCACCCGATGAATTACCCATTTTGAACGACGGTATTATAATTGACGCCCTTTTTGGTTCGGGGCTTACGCGACAAGCTGACGGAATCGCGGCGGCATGCATAAAACACCTCAATGAAAGTAAAGGCGTTAAAATTGCGATAGATATTCCGTCAGGGCTTTTCACCGAGGACAACGATCGCAATACGGGAGCTATTTTTGAGGCCGAATACACGCTTACTTTCCAATTACCGAAACTCGCGTTCTTCTTTGCTGAAAACTCCCCTTACACGGGTGAGGTTCGTATTTTACCTATAGGACTGAGTGAGGAGTTTATTGACAATGCCGCTACCGATTACGTTTTGGCCGATCGGGATTATGTACGAAACTTGAGAAAGCCACGCCACCCTTTTTCCCATAAAGGCACCTACGGCCACAGTTGCATTGTTGCGGGGAGTTTAGGCCAAATAGGTGCGGCGGTGCTCGCCGGAAAAAGTTGCTTAAAAAGCGGCTCGGGATTGGTCACCATGCGCGTTCCCAAATGCGGTTATGAAATTACGCAAACACTAATTCCCGAGGCCATGTGCATTCCCGACGATAGTGAAGAGTACCTCAAAGGAGATATGGACTACGGTAAATTTACGGCAGTGGGAATAGGTCCGGGAATTGGAACGGCTAACGAAACCCGCTTTATGCTGGAGGAGTTAATCAGAACCGAGGACATTCCTGTGGTTTTGGATGCGGATGCGTTGAATATCATGGTTGAATTTGATTACATAAAGCGCAAGCTCACCAAAGGCAGTATTTTAACACCGCACCCGGGGGAATTCAAAAGACTTTTCGGTGATCATCCGCCTATTAAAAGACTCGAAATTATAAAGGAATTCACAAGTGCAACAGGTTGTTACTTGGTGTATAAAGATCATTACACTTTTACCGTAACTCCTGAAGGGAATGTGTTTTTCAATAACACGGGAAATCCGGGAATGGCCACCGGTGGATCGGGAGATGTACTCACGGGACTCATCACGGGGTTATATGCGCAAGGTTACAGCGCGCAAGATGCCTGCGTCTTAGGCGTGTATTTGCACGGAACCGCAGGTGATATTGCCGTTGATGAAAAATACAGTGCGGAAGCCCTATGCGCATCAGACTTAATTGACTTCATAAACAAGGCCTGGCTTTCGCTGTAACTTTTTTCCGATAACGCGTTCTCTTAGTACGCTTTGTTTTGAATTTTGACAAACCAAATAAATTAAGTGAATGAAGTTTGTTTTCTTTATTATCGCTTTTGTGGGGACTAGTGTTTTGATCCCGTGCTCATCTACCCAAGACTTGATTGTGCATCGTCATGCTGAATCGGGGTTTCGCGGTTTAAAAACATTTGACATATTACATGTTGATACAGTTCAACATCCCCGTTTTATGGATAAAATACTGGTTAAGGAGTTGCACGATTTAGGTTTTGAGCGCGATACCCTATCTCCCGATTTTACGGTTAGCTATGCGGGTAAAGTGGACAAACGCTATGGTATGCAGCGCATGATGCCGGGAATGTACGGCCCCGGCTGGGGATGGCACGGTATGGCGCCCTACGGACCCACCTACTCTACCTACGAATTTTTAGAAAGCAGCTTGGTTATCGATTTTCTGGATCTCGAAAACGGAGTTATATTGTGGCAGGGCTCATTTAACGACCGCGTGAATAAAACGCCTAATCGTAAAGATATTCATAAAGCCGTAAACACTATTTTCAAGCAATTTGCGGCGCAGTACAAACGCAACCATCGTCAAAAGTGACACTTATTCTTTTTTACATGTACATTTGCAACGTGATGCACATAACGTACCGAATAACAATTTTACTTTACTTTTTCTTATTGCCGCTTTCATTGGTTGTTCATTGCCAGGAAACCGACTATACCGGTATGCCCGATGATTACCGGCAAGCCGAAGAGGAACCCGTATTTTTTATTTCGCTCAATGCCGGCCCTTCCATTCCGCGCGGAACGCTCTCCAATGGTTTCAAATTTCGTGATAGTCCGTCCGGGTTCGCCCGCACAGGTGTAGCCGCTGATCTGGAATTAAGTTATCATTTAGATCCCGTATTTGGTATCACCGCTAAATACCGCTTTGCACAATTTCAACAAAACGAGTCGGCCATTCAAGCTGATTTGAGCAGGAATAAAATTGGCGAGTTTACGGCAACTGTCGATCCCTGGCGCTTTCATACGGTGGCGATAGGTCCCCACTTTAGCATGAATAACAGCTCGGCATTTTTAAACTTTTTCATTGCCCCCGCTTTTGCCTTCGCCTCTTTACCCGAGGCACAATTACACTCCAAGGTAGATTTTCACAATACCGATTTTTCGATAACACATAATACCGCGAGCAGTAAGGGGTTTGTATTTACCTTGGGCGGTTCTTTTAAATACATCTTTAACCACCGCTGGGGACTTAGCATGAGCGTTGATTATATTGCCGGAAACCTTTCATTTAACGGGTTGGAGTACCAATCTCCCGACTCCCCTTTTAATCCCGACTTTGAAGAACGTCTAAACATCGGCTACTCCTCCATCACCGCGCAAACCGGTATTTTCTTCTACATTAACCAATCGCATTAATCATGTCCCAAAAAAGTATTCTCCTGACGCGTCACGCCAAAACCGAACAACCCGCACCCGGGCAAAGCGACTATTCTCGCGCTCTGACCAAAAGAGGATATGCCGATTGTGAAATTATTGCTCGTGAGCTTATTCAAATCGACATCGTTCCTGACATCATTATTAGCTCCGGAGCAGTGAGGGCGGTACAAACAACCAAGGCTTTTGCGCAACACTTTCATGACGCCGGAAAAAGTGTGGAACTCGTTCAAGAAAGCGAACTGTATTTGTCCGCTCCCGAAACTATTTTCGAGGTCGTAAAAAAATATGCAACGTCACATCACCGACTCCAAATCATAGCTCACAACCCGGGAATTCTCGAAGCGGCAGCTCTTTTGAGTACGGGCGGTCAATCTGAAGCTCCCACGTGCGCAACTTTTCACTTTGATGTCCCGGGCGAATTTAATTTCAACAAGAAAGTATCTGCAAAGCACGTTCTTTTTCCCCGACTGTTTAAATAGCATATTTTTTCGAGGAAAATAAACCTTTTAGTTAGCTTTTTTACAAGGGTTTATCTAAGTGACTCGAGAATTAATATTCGATATTCGAGTCAAACTTAAACCTTTTCTCATATTCGATGTTTTGTTTTTGGTTTATGACTATAGAGATATAGTCTTTATAGTGTTTCATAGTTGGTTTTTATGGTGACCGGTCTGAAGTTTTCAGGCCGGTTTTTTTTTGATCCATACTTTTGAGTTATGTGAGCTGTAAGCCGGGAGGCTGAGTGTTTAAGCTGAGGCCGTGACGGTGGAGTGTTCAAATTAGTGTGTTCCCAAAAGGCTTTTAGCCATTTCTAAAAGCAATAAACCGGCGTGTTCCCGCTCTCGATAGTCGCTCCTTCCGCAGGGCGGGGTTTGGGATGCGACCGGATTTCCGGAGCTCTGAATGAGCGACTGCCGTGATTTGGAAGTCGTTCATACATCGCTCGAGAAACCTTCCCAAACCGTCACAAAAAAATGGTGAGTACATGCGGGTGACTTTTCGTAAACCGCACCACTCACCACCTTTGATAAAACTTATGCTTTTTTGCTTTAATTCTTCTCTTTATCCTTGAACTTTGACGGGTCACTCAACAGACCTCGCTTGCGAAGTAAAGGCGTGATATCGGGTTCGGCGCCTCTAAACGCCACATACATATCCATCGCTTCACGCGTGCCCCCGCGCTCCAGAATATTCTCACGAAATTTGGTCGCCAACTCTCGGTTAAATAACTCCGTTTCCTTAAACGCCTCAAAGGCATCGGTATCCAAAACACCACTCCAGATATAACTGTAGTATCCGGCAGAATAGCCTCCGGCGAAAATGTGATTGAAATACGTACTGCGGTAACGCGGAAGAATCTGCTCGGGTAAGCCTATATTCTCCATAGACTCCGCCTCAAACTCCTCAACCGATTTGCTCAAAGGCTCCGTTTGGCTATGATAATCCAAATCCAACATAGAAGCCGCGAGGTACTCCACAGTCGCAAAACCTTGATTAAAAGTAGCGCCCTCCTGCAGTTTGGCAATCAACTCGCCGGGAATCACCTCTCCGGTTTCATAATGTAAAGCATACATTTTCATCACCTCGGGATCTTCAGCCCAGTTTTCAAGCACCTGTGAAGGTAATTCTACGAAATCAGTAGGAACGGAAGTTCCGGCTAAGCTTTCATAATTAACATCAGAAAGTAAGCCGTGTAACGCATGACCAAACTCGTGGAAAAACGTGGTTACCTCATCAAAGGTGAGGAGCGCCGGCGTATTCTTTCCGGGTTTAGAAAAGTTACACACGATAGAAATTACCGGCGCCTTTCG
>PXEK01000186.1 GCA_003564735.1 Cryomorphaceae bacterium | reverse complement strand
GGTAGGAGGTGCCTCCATTGCCAACGTCTATTTCCGTATCGCCGCTCGATAATGCAAAGAGCGCACTATGTAATTCCGCGATGTCATCGGGAGCGCCATCATCAATGCTCAACGGTGAAAACCCGCCGATAAAGTGAATGATTTGGAGTCGGTTCGCTACACTTTTAGAATCGGGCAGCTGCACCGTACCGTCGAGTCGGTTCGAGCCGCACGTTATGTTCCAAACCGAGTTAGAGTTCATTATAGCGTTCTATTGCTGATATAATCGTATTTTTATCAGGAGTACAACCAGTCAGTACCTTACCCGGCGCTTGGAGCAGGGAAAAAGACGGGGTTTTGTTTTCATTTTTTTTATCGGCGGTACAAATTTCGTAAATCGATTCAGGCTCAAAGCTGAGCGCAAAAGCATTAGGGTAGAGGGAGGTTAGTTTCTCGAGGATTTCTGTTGAGGTTTCGTGAGATAAGCCTGTGACACTTTCAGCCATAAAGTTTTCAATGGCAATGCCCACCGCTACGGCCTCACCGTGTTTGAGCTCATTTTCAGAGCCCATGGTTCCGGTTTCAACGGCATGACCGATGGTGTGTCCCAGGTTCAAGACCTTGCGCAAGCCTTTTTCGGTGAAATCAGATTCTACGATATTTGTTTTTACTCGACACGTTTCTCTCAACAGGTTCACGGTAAAGGTTTCCGGGGTTGGAGCCGTTATTTTTTTCACCTCTTCATAAAGTAGTCCGCCCGAAATAAGCGCATGCTTGTAAAGCTCGGCAAAACCGGAAGTAAGCTCACGCTCGGGTAACGTTTTGAGGAAATCGCGCTCGATGATGACGTGCTCAGGCATGGCGAAAACCCCCGCCTGATTTTTGTAACCCTCCACGTTGATGCCCGTTTTGCCGCCAATTGCCCCATCTACCATAGCGAGCAGAGAGGTGGGGATGTGAATGAACGGAATACCGCGTTTGTAAGTTGCTGCGGTGAAGCCGCCCAAATCGGTTATTACACCGCCGCCCAAATTCACAAACAACGCGTTTCGGTCAATACCTAAAGATATCATCGACTGCCATAGTGAGCTCAATACCTGAATGCTTTTTGAAGCTTCACCCTCGGGCACAAGCAATATTTCGGCATCGCTGAATTGATCTCCCAACCCTTTTTCAATCACGGGCAGGCAGTGCTGCTCGGTGTTTGAATCAACCAAAATCACGAGTTTGGAGTAACTTCGCTGTTCAAGGGTTTCAAAAAAATGCTGGATCCCAAAAGCGGGTGCTCTGTTAATTTGATTCATCAGGTGTGCAATTACAAACGGGTTCCGGCCCGTTTACGAATATTTTTTTCAAGTGCTGTTCGTCATTCATAAAGTGAAAAACAGCCGTTGTTGTTCTGTCGTTATCCTTGTATTCCACGACGTATTTTCGGGGAGTTTCTCTCGGACTACTTTTTTTGAAGTCCACACTGCCTTTGTTAATGAGGTTTTTGTAATCCAGCGTGGTGAGTTCTGAACAATCTAACAAGCACATAAAATTTGCGGGGAGCACCGTGTTGGAGTCGGTTCGAATTTCTTCCAAAATGCGTTCGCCCGGTGTCCATCGCAGGTACTCATCCACATTTCGGTTGCGTAAAATCATTGCCCAAACCACAATACTGCCCAAAACCACACCAAAGAGGTAAATTCTAATCCTTCTCCACATTATAATGCCGACATTAAAAGGTCCAAATCTTTGTATGGGATATTGTATGATTCGCCCAAAAACTCATTGGTGAGCGCACCGTTAAAAATGTAAACGCCTTTGCGTAACCCGCGCTGCTTTTTAAGCAAGTTTTCGATGCCTGCCTCCCGACCCGCATTTACCAAAATCGGCGCAAAAATATTGCTGAGTGCATAACTGGCCGTACGCGACACTCGCGATGCGATGTTGGGAACGCAGTAATGAACTACCCCGTGCTTTTTGAACGTAGGGTAATCATGATTGGTCACCTCACTGGTTTCAAATACACCGCCTTGGTCAATGCTCACATCCACAATCACCGATCCGTCTTTCATCTCAGCAATCATTTTTTCGTTGACCACACAAGGGGTTCTACCAAAAGGAGCGCGAATCGCACCAATGGACACATCAGCGGTTTTAAGTGCGTTGAGCAGCACCTTGGGCTGAATGGTAGAAGTGAACAGCCTTGAGCCCAAACTGTTTTGGAGTCTGCGCAAACGATACGTGCTGTTGTCAAAAACCTTAACCATAGATCCCAGTCCCAACGCCGCCCGAGTGGCATATTCGCCCACGCTGCCCGCACCAATAATCACAACCTCAGTGGGCTTTACACCCGTGATGCCGCCCAACATCGTGCCCACACCCTTATTGTAATTACTCAAGTACTCGGCGGCTATGAGCACCGCCGTATTGCCCGCAATTTCGCCCATCGCATTAACTACGGGTAAATTACCGTCTTCATCGGTAACATAATCCCAAGCAATGGCTGTAATGCGCTTGTCCATTAACTTTCTAATGTACTGTTCGGGCTGTATCGAAAGTTGTAGTGCCGAAATCAATACCTGCTTGCGCTGCATCATTTCTACCTCGGCAGTGGAGGGCGGTTCGACTTTCAACAGTATTTCGCTTTTGTACACCACTTTGGTGTCTTCGGTAATTTCGGCGCCCGCCTCGCTGTATTGATTATCGCTAAAATTGGCCTCGTTCCCCGCGCCGCGTTCCACTATTACTCGGTGACCGTTATTGCACAACAGCGCTACCGCCTCGGGAGCCAGCGCCACCCGTTTTTCTTGAAACGATGTTTCGCGCGGAATCCCGATAGTGAGTTGGTTATCGCGATTGATCACAGCCTCCAGTTGTTCCTTGGGTTGGCGCGCCGCCTCGCGTGATAAGTCTTTAAGAGGATCGTTTGTACTCATGATAATTCAATTAAATACGTTCGGGCATTTGCCTTTTCGTCGTGAAAAATACGAATTCTAGCCGTATCTTGGGGTAGTAGCGATTCCACATTCTCGGGCCATTCCACGAGGCACAAATCCCCGTCGTAAAAATATTCATCCACTCCCATATCAAGCGCCTCGTTTTCATGTTCGATTCTGTAAAAATCAAAATGATGAACTTGTTCACTGTCTGTTGCAGCGTAAGTATTCACCAGAGCAAAGGTAGGACTATTTACCGCATTTTTATCAATTCCCAGCTCCTCGCAAATCTCCTTAATCAACGTGGTTTTACCCGCCCCCAAATTACCGTAAAATGCCCAAATTTTGTACTTGCCGATGTGCGGTAGAATATGTTTTTGAGTAAACTCCTTAAGTTGATTTTCAACGAGTTTGTGTGAGTTTTTATTTTGGTCAGAACCTTCCTTCATCTGCAAAAAGCCTTACGATTGGTGGTGAACAAAAATAGGGTATTCGGCGCAACCCCCGACGAGGGAGCAGAGAGATTATTTTTTGTTTTGATCTCGTGATACGGGTGTAGGTTTGAAGGGTGGGGCGCTTGTGCCTGCAATGTATAGAAAGCATGCAGTGAGCGCGAACAGCACAAATTGGACGGAGAATTGTAGAATACTTGTTGATAACTCCGGATTGAATAATTTCTCGGGGTTTCTTCGGCGAACACTTGGAATTTGCGAATCAAAGAATGCCGGGGAGCATCATTAGGCAAGTCTTGAACGTGAACATCGTGATGAGGACAGTAGACTTTATTACCGCGTTGTGGTGGGTTTGGTTCTGTATTTAGGGAGAAGGAAAGCGCTTTAATATCAACCCCCGGCGGCGGTTTGCATGAGAACTCCGCAAATCCAAGCACCATAGGTTCCCAAAGCGTAACCTAAAACGGCCAACAACACACCTACCGGAGCCAATGCGGGGTGGAATGCCGCAGCAACGATAGGCGCGGATGCCGCGCCGCCCACGTTAGCCTTGCTACCCACTGCCAAGAAGAAAAAAGGCGAGCGAATCACCTTAGCTACAATCACCAACAGTAACACGTGAAAAGCCATCCAACCTAAGCCCACTAAGAATAGTGAGGGGTTGTCAAACACCTCCAAAATATTCATTTTCATACCAATGGTAGCAACCAAAATATAAATGAAAACACTCCCTATTTTTGATGCTCCGGCTCCTTCATAATTTCTCAATCGGGTAAATGAAGCGATGAGACCAAATGTTGTTGAAGCCACAATGAGCCAAAAGAATTTCGAGGTCAAACTAAACTCTGCAAGTTTGGGATAATTCTCTTGTATGAAAGGAGCTATGGTATCGGCAACCAAATGAGCGAGACCGGTAAAACCAAACCCGATAGCAATAATCACCATTAAATCGACAAACGACGGAATTTTTGCAATGCTTTGGCTAAACTCCTGCATCTTATTTTTTAAATTTTCCACCGCTGAAGCATCAGCTTTAAGCCACTTATCGATTTTTTCGCTGCGCGCCACTCCTAAAAGGAGGAAAGCCATCCAAATTTCGGCTACAATCACATCAACGGTAATCATTATAGAGTACAATTTGTTGGAGGGCTCAAAAACCTCAAACATAGCCGCTTGGTTTGCGCCGCCGCCAATCCAACTCCCGGCAATGGTCGAGAGTCCGCGCCAAACAGCCTCAGGCCCCACTCCGCCAACAACATCAGGAGCTACAATAGAAAAAATCAAAACCACTAAGGGGCCGCCCAAAACTATACCCAGCGTAGCGGTAAAGAACATAATCAATGCCTTGGGGCCCAATTTGAAAACCTCTTTTAGGTTGATGCTCAAAGTAAGAAGAATCAAACTGGCGGGCAGTAAAAACCGCGAGGCGACATAGTACAACATCGACTTTCCTATAAACGGCTCTAACACATGGCCGGGAACTTCATTTTTAGCTACGAACAATTT
>PXEK01000352.1 GCA_003564735.1 Cryomorphaceae bacterium | reverse complement strand
CGGTGCTAACTCTCTAAATTCGGGTCTGTTTACCGTCCTGCTATATGCGGCTCTTAATATGGTGCGTTCGGTTAGGTTATATCCAAGATTGAGAAACGGTAAAATGGAGAGTACCGGATTGCGTACGGTCATTACCTGAAAGTCATCCTGCGACTCCATGGTTTGTATATTGTGCTCGGCACGAATACCCGCATCAATTTGATATCTGCCTATGGGGTAGCTTATACCGGCATAGGCTGCATTGAGTAAGTTCCCGGCGGTATATGCATCAATGGGTCGGGTACCCTCGGCTAAAATGAGACCGTCTTGAGTTCTTATATTTTCATCGCGGAAAATTTGGTCAAGAGATTCACGTTTGATGCGTTCTCCCACTTCGGGATCAAAGAACCCGGGATACAGATATGAAAAGTATCGAGAATCGAAAGTTCGTGATCTGTAGTCACTGTAAGCGCCAAATGATAGTTCTCTGTTCTTGTTGCGCTTACTCATTTTCACGGTGTAATTGATTCCCCCGTTTACTGAGTAATCGGTTAAACTGCCGTAGTATCTTCCTGTTTCAAAAAGGTTTGATGACGGCGGTAAAATCATTTGAAAGCCTTCTTCGGGATCAGTGAGTCGATTAAATGTTCTAAACCGTCGTAAGTCGGGTTCATCTTCAGCCAAATAGCTTCCACCGGCAACCCAGTTCAGGTGGTGTTTATCGTTTTTACCTTTGTAGTGGTCGCCCTCGAGTTGACCCATATAAATGGTTTTTTGGCGGTAGCCCAATAAGTAGTTTTGTAGTTCGTCGTCAGGTCGTTGAATAAAGTCGGTACCGTTTCGTAAAATACTCTCGTTGGTTCCTTTTTGATTGAATATATTGCTAAAGGTGATTTTGTTTGACGGATTGAGTGTTAATGACCAGTTACTCATTATGTTTACCGCATTACTTTTCTCAAAATGTCTGTCGTTGAAGTCGAAGCGTTTGAGTAACACATCGCTCCCGTCATAGTCATTACGATCAATGTACCTGTTAAAATCTCTATCGTAACTCAGGTGCGATTGTGAATAAGAAATATTGGTGACTTGCGAGAGCTGTTTATTGTTTTTTAGTTTGTACTTTCTGCCCAGCGCTAAGCTCACTCCGTAATCAGGTAATGCCGTTTGCGGCAAAGGGTTGAAATTGTTGGGGAGTGAACGCGCGGCATCGCGTCGTTCCGTTGAGATCGGACTCATATCTTGCAATTCTTCACGTGAGGGAAACCCTGAGGGAAGAGGTCTGAAACTTCGATCAAAACCCAAGAAGTCTGTTGAAGAACCTTCACTAAAAAACTGAGTTTCAAATGTGGTATTTTCTCTAAAACCCGCGTCAACGGTTACGGTGGTAAAATTTTCTTGCACACTGTTATTCGTGTATAGCTTTATGACTCCGCCGGCAAAATCTCCCGGATTATGCGCCGCCCCGGTTTTATACACCATCATTCGGTCTAATGCACCTCCCGAGATTAAATCAAATGAGAAAGTTCGCATATTTACCTCGGTACTTGGAGCTATGACGTTATTAATCATTACGCTGTTGTACCGCGAATTCACGCCTCTAATCATTACAAAGCGGTTTTCAATAACGGTAACCCCCGGTATTCGGCGCATTACATCTGCCGCGTTTTGATCTTGAGATTGCTCGATTTGTTGTTTTGAAATTCCCGAAGCTATTTGTTTGGCTTGCTTTATTTCCATAGTGAGCGCCGCTTCAGTGTTGGTAACACGTTCTTCCACTATGGTGACCCCCTCCAGCAAAGTGGCGGACGGACTCATTTTAATATTTACCTCGGTAGTTTTTCCGGCTTCTATTGTTATTTTTTTTACCTGCTTTTCAAAGGAAACAAAAGAGTATTGCACTTCATATTCTCCCGGCGGAATATTACTTATTTTGTAAGTGCCGTAAATATCTGTTGATGCACCAATTGTTGTGCCCAAAAGAAATACTGATGCACCAATGATGTCATCTTTGGTTTCCGCATCGGTTACGGTTCCCTGCAGGGTTCCGGTTTGCGATAAAAGTATATATGGAAAAGTTAATAAAAGGAGTGTGATTTGCAGTTTTTTCACGGGTATTGGTTTTCCTGCAAATTGACTCCGGTAATGTTACGTGAATATTACGCAACAATTAAAAGTTACTTCATAATTCAGGGGGGACAATTGGTTTTTGTGAATTGTAGGTTAATTTAATATTAACCATTATATGTTTACCATTCTGTTTTTGGGGTAAGTAATTGATAATGTTTATGCTTTTTGAAAATAGCAGTAAATTACGAACTAATGTAGTATTCTGCTTATTTTTGGTCAGAACCCCATAAAAAATGCAAAATAACCGCTGCGATAAAGTATTTGCCGGAGGTATTACTTCGGATGAACTTTTGCTCTAGGGGTAGGATTTAAAACGGTTGTTTTGTAAGGTTCTGACCAAAATAGTGCATTACTTATTTTTTGTCTTCAATCATTTTATCCAGCTCAAACATTTCGTCACGCAGTGCCGCTGCCTCAATGAAGTCCATGTCTTTGGAGGCTTTAATCATTCGCTTTTGAACGTCTTTTTTACGTTTTTCCAACTCTTCCGTTGTCATGTACTGCACCACGGGATCGGCGGCGAGGGAGAGGTTTTCTTCTTCAGTGTAGTACGAAACCACTTTATCATCTTCCTTACCCGGAACGGTAGAGCGATCAATCATATCGCGAATGCTTTTCACCAGTGCGGTGGGTTTGAGGTTGTGCTTTTTGTTGTATTCTTCCTGTTTTTCACGCCTGCGCTCTGTTTCATCAATGGTTTGGCGCATACTGTTTGTGATTTTATCGGCATACATAATTACTTTGCCGTCGATGTGCCGCGCCGCCCTTCCCGCCGTTTGGGTCATACTGGTTTGAGAGCGCAAAAAGCCTTCATTATCGGCGTCGAGTATGGCTACCAGCGATACCTCGGGCAGGTCAAGTCCTTCGCGTAAAAGGTTAATCCCAATGAGCACATCAAATTTACCCAGCCGCAAGTCACGAAGTATTTCCACGCGCTCCAAAGTGTCGATATCACTGTGTAGGTACCTGCTGTTGATGCGTAAATTGGCCATGTACTTCGCGAGTTCCTCAGCCATTCGTTTGGTGAGTGTAGTCACCAAAACCCGCTCTTGTTTTTCGATGCGCATGCGTATTTCCTCAATGAGGTCGTCGACTTGATTTTCGCGCGGACGCACTTCTATAATCGGATCCAATAGTCCGGTAGGCCTGATGACTTGCTCTACCACAATTCCTTCACTTTCGCGCAATTCAAATTCCGCAGGTGTGGCGCTTACATATACGGTTTGGTTTTGAAGCGTTTTGAACTCTTCAAATTTCAGGGGTCGGTTGTCTAATGCCGCGGGCAGTCGAAAACCGTATTCCACCAGATTTACTTTTCGCGCCCTGTCTCCGCCGTACATGGCTGATATTTGGGGTACGGTAACGTGACTTTCGTCGATGAACATAAGGTAATCCTCAGGGAAGTAGTCCAACAAGCAAAAGGGTCTGTCGCCCGGGTTGCGGCGATCAAAGTACCGCGAGTAATTTTCAATGCCCGAGCAGTAGCCCAATTCGCGCATCATTTCCAAATCGTAGTTGACACGTTCATCGAGTCGTTTCGCTTCTAGTGGCTTTTGTTCATCTTTGAGCTGTTCTCTGCGGTCTATGAGGTCGTAGCCTATTTCTTTAATGGCGCGTTGGGTGCTCTCTTTTGAGGTAACGAAGATGTTGGCGGGGGAAATACGCACTTCTTCAAAGGTGTCGGTTTCGTCACCCGTCTCGGGGTTGATTGCCGATATTTCGTCAATTTCATCGTCCCAAAACGTGAATCGGAAAGCATGATCGGCGTAAGCCAGGTAAACATCAACGGTATCGCCTTTTACTCTAAAGGTGCCGCGTTCAAAAACATGAGTGGTGCGCGAATACAACGAATCTACCAAAGAGTGTAAAAATTTGCGCATCCCGATGACTTGGCCGCGCTCCACTTTAATGACGCTTTCATTAAAATCGGCAGGATTCCCGATACCGTATATACAGGACACCGAAGCGACTACAATTACATCGCGCCGACCGGAGAGTAATGATGAGGTGGTGGAAAGTCGCAGCTTTTCAATTTCGTCGTTGATGGCTAAGTCCTTTTCGATATAGGTGTCAGATGTAGGGATGTAAGCCTCGGGCTGGTAGTAGTCGTAGTACGATACAAAATACTCCACGGCGTTGTTGGGGAAAAATTGCTTGAACTCGCTGTAGAGTTGTGCGGCGAGAGTTTTGTTGTGACTTAAAATGAGGGTGGGCTTTTGCACTTCCTGAATCACATTGGCCATGGTAAATGTTTTCCCCGATCCCGTTACGCCCAGTAATACCTGGTTGGGTAGGCCTTGTTTGACTCCGCTGCTGAGTTGTTCGATGGCTTTGGGTTGGTCGCCGGTGGGTTTGTATTCCGATTCAAGTTTGAAATCCATACAAGGCACAACGCATAAAGTAAGTTTCGGTTGCCGGTGGAGGGGTATTTTTTTCTTTTGAAACTAACCCCGGAAATCTACACTCACTTTAAAAAAGTAGTATATTTGCCGCCCGTTTGAAACCACTCATTGCCCGGGTGGCGGAATTGGTAGACGCGCATGGTTGAGGGCCATGTGTCTATTGCAGACGTGCCGGTTCGACTCCGGCCTCGGGCACCAAATTACGATAGCCGAGTTTACCGCTCGGCTATTTTTTTAAGTTGACGTTACTCATGAATGCCAAAGCTTCTACGTATGAAGGTTTGATTACTGAACTCAAGGCATTGCTCGGCGATGAAACAGATTTCACCGCCAATATGGCCAATACCGCCGCATTAT
>PXEK01000068.1 GCA_003564735.1 Cryomorphaceae bacterium | reverse complement strand
AGGCTTTAAAAGAAGCAAAAAAACTTGGCAACGCCGTTGAGGTGGCTTCAAGTGCCGATCAAAATTTCAATTACATCCCCAAAAATTTTGATATTCCCAATGATGTTGATTATCTTCACATCACCTCGAACAATACTATTTTCGGAACGCAATTCAAAAGTTTTCCCAAAACGGATGTTCCCGTAATTTGCGACATGAGCTCTGATATTTTTAGTCGGGAAATCAACGTGGGCGATTTTGATATCATTTACGCCGGTGCGCAAAAGAATTTGGGTCCCGCCGGTGCCACTTTGTACATTGTAAAGGAAAGTGTATTCCAAAAAAGCGGACGAGACATCCCCTCAATGCTCGATTTGGAGGTTCATCATAAAAAAGACAGTATGTTCAACACACCACCCGTTTTCTCGGTGTACGTTTCTATGCTCAACTTGCGCCACATGCTTAAGGAGGGCGGACTCACAGCCATGCAAAAAAAGGCTGAGCAGCGCGCCGAGTTGATGTATAATGAAATTGAGCGCAACCCCTTGTTTAAGGCCGCCGTGCCCGCCCCTGAAGATCGCTCTAAAATGAATGCCACCTTCACTTTGACTGATGAGTCACATAAACAACGCTTTGATGAACTGCTCAAAAATGCACGTATAAACGGCCTCAAAGGACACCGCTCCGTGGGCGGTTATCGAGCCTCGATGTACAATGCTTTAAAGGTGGAAAGTGTTCAGGTTCTGACAGAAACCATGCAGGAATTAGAGAAAACGGCTTAACATAAATCATTTATTTTTTTGGTCAGAACCGAAAAACACTCGGCAAATGATTCGAATAAAATCAAGAATAATATGGCAGTAAAAGTTTTAGCAAATGACGGAATAGCCCCAAGCGGGTTGAAAAAACTTAAAGAGAACGGTTTTGAAGTCGATACAGATAAACGTGAACAAGAAGACCTCATTGACGCAATAAACGATGAAGGTTTTCAAGTGGTTTTGGTGCGCAGCGCAACCAAAATAAGAAAAGAAGTCATTGATGCATGTCCTAACCTTAAAGCGGTGATAAGAGGCGGGGTAGGAATGGACAACATTGATGTAGAGTACGCACGTGAAAAAGGCGTGATGGTGTCTAATACGCCGGCAGCATCATCTCAAGCTGTTGCCGAGTTAACTATGGCACACCTTTATTCCATTGCCCGCGGCTTGTATGACAGCAACCGACAAATGCCCGTAAACGGTGCTACCGAATTTAAAAAACTCAAGAAAAAGTATGGTGGTGGTACAGAGTTGCGCGGCAAAACGTTGGGCGTAATCGGTTTTGGCCGAATAGGGCAATATACCGCAAAATATGCCCTGGGCAACGGTATGAAGGTATTGGCCTACAACCGCACCCGCAAGGTTGTGGATTTAGACTTGGAAATTGAAGGAGTAAACGCCTCGGTAAATATTGAGACACAATCAAAAGACCATGTCATTGAAAATGCCGATTTCATTTCACTTCACGTGCCCGCACAAGCCGACGGCAAAGCCGTAATAGGTGAGGGTGAATTTAAAATGATGAAAGACGGATGCTACATCGTAAACACCGCACGAGGCGGAGTGGTGGATGAAAAAGCACTTCAAGAGGCGCTGGAAACAGGTAAAGTAGCTTATGCCGGGTTAGACGTTTTTGAAAATGAACCAACACCCGCAACCGAGCTGCTTAAAAACGATAAAATCAGTTTGAGTCCGCACATTGGCGCCGCCACCGCCGAGGCTCAATCCAGAATAGGAACAGAAATTGCCGATATTTTAATTGAGCACTTTAAGTAGCACTTATTGAATCGGTAAAAGAAACGATTCCGAAGCTTTTTTACAATTAGATTTTCACCGGATTGATTTTTCATAAAAGCAATCCGGTGTTTTTTTTGGAGCACTCTCAACTAAAGATTTTGAAGTAATACACGAGTATCTCAGTGAAGCGACATGTTTCCCGGGGTAGTGACTTTATAAATTAAATAAACCTAAAACCTATAAGATTTATTGAGCGAACCGGTTCGTTTATTTACGTTTGTAAGCCGATTAACTTAATTTCAATTTAACACTAAAGTGAGGTGGGGGTGCGGGAAATTAATTTTCGATATTTGTAAGAATGATTCAAAGAACGGTTGTATTTATTGTAGGCATGGCCTTATTGATCTCATGTGGAACGGGTAAAAAAAATGAAATGAGTAAACAAAGTGATTCCGTTGAAATTCTCGACCCACACACCTTCGCTAAACCTCATGAGGTCAAGGTTACGCACTTGGATTGGAAAGCCCGAGTTGATTTTGACCAAAAAGTCATTGAAGCCACTGCTACTTGGACGGTAGAAAAAAGTAAAAAGGCAGATTCACTCATTCTCGATGCCCAAGGTTTAGAGATTCAAGAAGTTTTGTTAAACGGGAATGAGTCGGCAAAGTATTACCGCGGTGAAGAGGACGTTCATTTAGGTTCTTCAATGGTCATTTTCATAAATGAAGATACGCGAAAAGTTTCCGTGACTTACACCACGGGTCGTGATGCCGCTGCTTTACAGTGGTTAGCTCCGGAGCAAACGGCCGGCAAGGAGCACCCCTTCCTGTTTACGCAATCTCAAGCTATTTTGGCGCGTACTTGGATTCCGTGTCAAGACAGTCCCGGTATCCGGTTCACGTATAATGCTGAGGTTGAGGTGCCGGCCGGACTCATGGCGTTGATGAGTGCCTCAAATCCGAAAGAAGTTTCCACCGCCGGCAAATACACTTTCCAAATGGAACAACCCGTTCCGGCGTATCTCATGGCACTGGCTGTTGGTGAAATGTCTTTTCAATCTATAGGTGAGGTAACAGGCGTGTACTCAGAGCCTTCTATGCTGAATAAATCGGTTTATGAATTTGCGAATATGGACTCGATGTTGCATGCCGCCGAAAGATTATACGGTGACTATCGCTGGGGAAGATATGACGTGCTTGTATTGCCTCCTTCTTTTCCGTTTGGCGGAATGGAAAATCCGCGTTTAACTTTTGCCACTCCCACCATTTTAGCAGGTGACCGAAGCTTAACTTCACTCATTGCACATGAGTTGGCTCACTCATGGAGCGGAAATTTAGTTACGAACCAAAGTTGGAACGACTTCTGGCTCAATGAGGGTTTTACGGTTTATTTTGAACGCCGAATTATGGAATCATTGTATGGGGAAACTTACGCTAATATGCTGGATGTTTTGGGTATGGAAGATTTGAAGAAAGACATGAAAAGCTTAGACCCTAAAGATACGCGACTCAAGTTAGAGCTGGAGGGTCGAAACCCCGATGAGGGTATGAATAACGTGGCATACGAAAAGGGGAATTTTTTCCTAAAAACTATCGAGAACTTTTACGGTAGAGAGGCTTTTGATGAGTTTGTTACCCAATACTTTGATACGTTCGCTTTTAAGTCGGTAAATACCGAGCTGTTCTTGGAGTACTTGGACAGTAATTTACTAAAAACCGATACCGTTAAACGTGAAAAGCTGCGCGTGAATGAGTGGGTGTACAGTCCGGGATTACCCGATAACTGCGTGAAAGTGAAGTCGCGTCGCCTGCAAAGGGTTGAGTCATCTCTCAAAGCTTGGGAAGACGGTATTTTAGATATTGACGAACTCAAAACCGATGACTGGTCGTCACATGAATGGATTTATTTCCTTAGAAAACTTTCAACAGATTTGTCGGTTAATGAGTTATCTGAACTCGACCGCACATTCGGTTTTACGCGCTCACAAAACACTGAGATTTTAGCAGCTTGGTTCATCCATACCATTCGGGCCGATTATGAACCGGCACATGAACCTTTGGAATCTTTCTTGGTTTCGGTGGGACGACGTAAGTTTTTGGTCCCGCTTTACGGGGCTCTGACCAAAACAGAAAAAGGAAAAGACAAGGCAAAACGCATTTACGAAAAGGCTAGGCCTAATTACCACAGTGTATCCCGAAATACAATCGATGATATGCTCAATTCATAAGCGCTATGTTTACTGACGATAAAAAAAGGCATGAAATAGATTTTAGTGATTCTAAAACGGCTTTCATTTATAAGAGTGATGCAGACTTAAACTTTTCTATTTATCTATTTAAGTTAATGCGTTATGGCAGGCTCACGAAGTTGGGTGGTGTATTATCTGAGTGGGCACTCAAGTTACGCCTGCCGGTGAAGGGGCTTATACGCGCCACCGTGTTTAAACAGTTTTGCGGGGGGGAGACGCTTGAAGAATGTAACTCGGCTATTGTTGATTTGGCCAAGGCCAATATAGGAAGTATTTTAGATTATTCCGTTGAGGGAATGCAAGAGGACGCGGTATTTGATGAGGTTACCGAGGAGCTTTTGAGAGTTTCAGACAAGGCCGCTAAAAGTCCAAATATTCCTTTTACTTGCATGAAAATTACGGGCGTGGCTGCATTTGCTTTGTTGGAAAAACTGTCCAAAACCGATGCGGAACTGAACAACGAAGAAAAAAATGCCTACAAAAGAGTGGTAACTCGGGTAAACCGCATTTGTGAAAGAGCGCATAAAAATGGTGTGCCCATTTATATTGATGCAGAAGAAAGTTGGATTCAGCCGGCATTGGACCGACTCATTGGTACTATGATGAGAAAGTACAACAAAGAAAGAGCTATAGTTTTTACCACCTTTCAAATGTATAAGCACAGCATGCTGCCCATTTTAGAGCGAATGATAGGTGAGGCGAAAAGGGAAGGCTTTAAATTTGGTGTGAAGTTCGTTAGGGGTGCTTACATGGAAAAGGAAAATAAAAGAGCCGCTGCCCAAGGATATCCCACACCCATTCAACCCTCAAAAGAGGCTACGGATGAAGATTTTGATCAAGCCATTGAAATAAGTCTTAATCACTTGGATACCATT
>PXEK01000001.1 GCA_003564735.1 Cryomorphaceae bacterium | reverse complement strand
CTCCGCCGGTGGTACTTACTCAAAACGCCACCGTGCTTTTGGATGCTCAAGGTCAAGGAAGTATTAGCCTTGCAGATATCGACAACGGATCATCTGATAATTGCGGAATCGCTTCAAGCACATTGAGTCAAACCAATTTTACTTGTGTAAACATAGGTATAAATACAGTGACACTTACCGTAACTGATGTTTCAGGTAATGTTACGGCGGCTTCGGCTCAGGTGACAGTTGTGGATACAATAGACCGCAGTTTGACTTTGCAGATAAATGAGGTTAGCTGTTTTGGAGGCAATGACGGATTTGTAACCGTTTCAGATACGGCAGGTATAGCGCCTTATACTTATAATTGGAGTTCGGGAGGTTCAGGGAACAGTGCACAAGGTCTTACCTCGGGCACATACTTTGTGACGGCAATAAATTCAAACGGATGTGAAACGCAAAAAAGTTTCACTATTTCAGAGCCTTCGCAATTGCAGTCTGTAGTATTAACTTCAACAGGTGTAAGTTGTAACGGAGGTAATGACGGTACTGCCACTGCGGTTGCACAGGGCGGAACTGCGCCATACACCTTCACATGGAGTGGCTCTGCGGGAACAGGATCTATGGTGACAGGATTGTCACAAGGTACATACACTGTAACAGCAACTGATTATAACGGATGTACTTCCACATCAACAGTCATAATTGATGAGCCTACACAACTTACGGCGGTTATCAGCGACACAACGAATGTATCTTGCTTTGGCGCAAATGACGGTACGGCTACGGTTTCCGCTTCGGGCGGGACTCCCGGTTACTCTTATGTTTGGAGTAACAACCAAGGGGATCCCACCGCTATCGGACTCGGATCAGGAAGCTTTGGTGTTACGGTAACGGATGCCAACGGCTGTAACGTTAACGTGAGTGCTACGATTACCGAGCCTGCCGCGCTTGACGCATCATTAAATACAATGCATGTGAGTTGTAATGGCGGTTCTGACGGAACACTGGAAGCAGTGGTTAGTGGCGGTACGAGTCCATACAGCTACAACTGGAGCAACGGAGATACGGCAACTACAACCGACAGCCTAACGTCGGGACTGTACCTTGTAACCATTAGCGACGCCAACGGTTGTAACACCGTTTTGAGCAACTTTGTGAATGAGCCTTCAGCCTTGACGGCCTCAGTAAACATTAGTTCTGAAATCACCTGTAACGGGGAAGCAGATGGTGGGGCTATAGTAAATGCTCAGGGCGGTACTGCACCTTACAGCTATGCTTGGAGTAACGGAGATACCCTTAGCGAGGCAAGTGCCGTAGATACAGGTCTGCTTTCTATTACTGTTACAGACAATAATGGATGTCAAACTTCGAATAGTGTGGTATTCACACAGCCTGACTCGATAAGTATTTTAATAGATAATATAAGAAATGTATCTTGCTTTGGTTATCGAGATGGTGGAGCTGATGCTGTGGCTACAGGGGGTACATTCCCCTACGCTTTTACTTGGTCAAGTGGTGAGAATTTCGCTAAAGCTGAAAGACTATCAGGCGGAATCAATGAACTTCAAGTTCTTGACGCCAATGGCTGTTTAGCGACTGCAGCCGTTAACGTTGGTCAGCCTGAGCAAATAGACACCTCATTAATAATAGAACATCAAGGTGCCTTAATTGCAAATGCAGAAGGTGAAGAATACAGCTACATTTGGTGGGATTGCGAGTTAAATGAGCCTGTGCCCGGAGCCACAGGTCGTTACTTCGAACCCGCCGGAAACGGCACCTTTGCTTTAATAATCAATGACGGTCAATGTTCCGATACTTCACAATGTTTCAACTTGGACCGTGTAAACGTGTTTGACCGCACAAAAGATGCTATTGGTTTAAATATCTACCCCAACCCCAACATGGGACAATTCAATGTTAGATTAACAGGTTCAACAGAAGAAAATGTTGAAATGACCGTGATGGACATGAGCGGTAAACAAGTGCTGCTGAAAAAACTAGGCCGCTTATCCGGTGAACTTGTTGAAGAACTAAATATTGATATTGCGGCGGGTGTGTATTTTGTGCGTATAAAAACAAATGAGGATTTAATTATTCGGCGAGTTGCAATTCAATAATACCTCTTTTTTGGTTGGTGCTTTGAGCACTAGGTGAGGTAAAAGCAGGCAGCCTTGTGGTTGCCTGCTTTTTTTATTATCTTCTCTTTCTTAAATTTACACTCAATAAATTGCCAAACCAAAATAAACTGACGCCCGGCATTCAAATTAGTTAAACAAATATACAGAGTAACCTGTTGCAGTTAGAATATTTCTGCACCTTGCATTAGAGGAAATATTTAGAGCTTAAGGCCATAAAAAAGTTATATTGAGAATGGAAGGGTAACCCCATGAAATTAGGCAATCAATTTCATAAAATCGGTTTTTTTAATACTCCGGGAGAACTTAACCCAAGTCTTGTTGTTTAGCAAATGTACATACTTCTAAACACACCAAAATATTATCTTGTAAAATACCTATATTTTGGCTATATATTTTGTATTCCTATATCTTTTTTTCTTTTAATTCCGCGTTAATCGAAATATATTTGCACAAAATATTAGACTTTAGTGAAACAAGCATTCTTTATTCATCTTTCCTTTGACTTAACCATTTCATACCTCCCCTCAGAGCTTTTAAAGGTTTTAAATTTACACCGCAAGGATATTTACGGTAAAAGTATTGAACGTATATTTTCATTTGCTGAGGACTTTAAAAACCTAAAGGAAGGTAGTACATTTACCATGTCAACTTCTGATTTGTCTTTAGAGTTTATATGTGAAGTGGTTGATATAGACCACTACCCCGGGTCAGAAAAAATAATTGTGAAAGTGAAGTATATCGGTAAAGGTGTTCTTCCTATAAAAAATTATCGAAATTTACCGGAGTTAATTAATACTGTTACCACTGCAGTCAATGAAGTCGTTTATCGCTTTGACCTTTATCCTTATCCGCATTTTTCCTTTATAAATGACGCTATTACTAAAATGACAGGATATACCCCTGAGCAACATTACAATGATTACCGCTTTGTATTCAAATACATCCACCCCGAAGATAAAAAAACAGTTGAACAGCTTTTGAGTGAGGGCCCCGCTGACGATTACCAAGAAACCACCTTGAGGTGGTTCAATAAAGCCGGCCAAGAAATTATCGTTCTACACCGGATAGAGAAAATTGTGGAAAACGGAAAGTATATTGGGTTTAAAGGGGTAAACACCGACATCACACATTTACACAATAAAATGGAAGAGGTTAAGAAAGTCTCTGCCGTACGTAGCCTCCTTAACGACATCGCAAATAGGTTTATAAATGTTAAGCCCGCAGAATTAAACGACGTAATAAATGAATCCATTAAAGAATTGGCTCAATTTGTAAATGCAGATCGCTTTTATGTTATTACGTATGACTTAGAGAATTTATTGAGCTCCAACACACACGAATGGTGTGCCCCCGGGATTGAGCCTCAAATAGATGAATTGCAAGACATCCCCGTTGATGGTATTCCGCAGTGGCTTGAGGCGCATTTAAATAATGAAATTTTAGAAATCCCGGACGTATTCGCTTTAGAAAAAAATGATGGTGCACGACAAATTCTCGAGCCGCAAGGCATCAAAAGTTTAATCACCTTCCCTGTTTTTGTATCCGGTGAGCTGTTTGCTTTTGTGGGAATTGATTCGGTTAAAGAACATCACAGCTACACACCGGCGGAAAAAGAAGTTTTGATTTTATTTGCCAAGGTTTTGGGTAATGCTTACGAGAAAAAGCAATACAATGAAAAGCTCGTAAAAACTACAGACTTTTTGAACGGCCTCATCGAACAAAACCAATCACTCATTTACGTTAAAACTTTAGAGGGTATTTACTTACGCGTGAATACAGCTTGGGAAAAGACTACAGGCTTACCCCGGGAAAAAGTGCTGGGATATGATGATTTTGACTTGTTCCCGAAAGATATTGCCCTTCAATTTCAAGAAAATGATAACTCGGTAATTTCGAACGGCGAGGTAATTGATATCGAGGAAAAACTGCTAACAGATGACAGTGATGAAGTTCGCCACTTCATCACTGTAAAGTTTCCCTTACGAGATAAAGAAGGAAAAATATACGCGCTTTCAGGGGTTTCAACAGAAATTACCCAAAGAAAAAAGGCGCAGCTAGAGATACAGGCCAGTGAAAACCGCTTTAGAACGCTTTTCACTGAAAGCTCAACTCCAATGGCACTTATAGATCCCTCAACAGGACATTATGCCAATTTTAATCCCGCTTTCCAAAAACTATACAAAACAGGCGACACTGAACCCGGTAAAATCCACGTCACCAATTTCTCCCTGCCAAAAACAGGATACTTTGGCGACCGACTCATGAATGCCGAGACGGACAAGTTTTTAATTCTTAAACAAGAAAATACATCAGGACATGCTTTTCATGTCAGTATATCCGGTTGCTTTATTGAGCTCGAAGGTAAAAAGTTACTTTACGAAATTATTTTTGATATCAGTGATCAAATCGCTTATCAAAACACTATCATAGAACAAAACGAAAAACTCAAGGAAATTGCTTGGGAGCAATCGCACGTTGTCCGCGCACCTCTTGTTCGCACATTGGCTTTAATCGACTATATGGAAGACGAAGAATTAATCACCCCGGAAGTAAGAACCCAAATTGAACAGATTAAAAGCTCCATGGAAGAGTTGGATAAAATTACAAGGGATATTGCTTCAAAAGCAGATCAAAGTAAAACAGAAGATATACCTCCCGTTCCTTAAGCTACGCATAATGATTCGGAAACAAATAATACTCGTAGATGATGACCCTGTTATTTTAAAGCTTCAAGCTAGGGTGGTGGAAAAAATACTAGGCTTTAG
>PXEK01000118.1 GCA_003564735.1 Cryomorphaceae bacterium | reverse complement strand
CTGCGCGTGTGCGGAACCCGAGTGAAGACCGCGCCTTGGTATTCAGCCTGAATACGACAGAGTCTGATAACTTGCGATTTGAGTACGTGGTAAAACGTTCAAATAACGGAATGCTCAAAAACATAGTAGAATACAGCACAGACGGAGGCAATACATATACCTCAGCTGAACTATTCATCAATGAATTTGACATAACCACAGATTACGAACTTATCACGGTAAACTTTGAACATATTGCGGCAGTTAATGATAACCCCGACTTTATGATTAAAATTACTTGGGAAGGAAATACTACCGGTGACCAAGGCAACAACAGGTACGACAACATCACCCTGAAAGGAAACTATTACGGTGAAGATGTGTCAACAAATGACGTATTGAACGAGGAAACTCACATAAGTGTATTCCCTAACCCTTCAAACGGCATCTTTATGGTCAGAACCGACAACGCCTCTGCAATCGATAGAGTTACTGTACTTGACCTGCAAGGTAAAGTCCTTCTACAGCGCCAAAACCAATCGGAATTTGAGATTGACCTTTCGGCTCATGCAAAAGGAGTATATTTGGTTAGAACGGAAAGCGCCGGCAAATCAACCGTTCAAAAAATAGTCTTAAAATAGTGACTGCACTACCAAAAATTAAAAAAGCCTTGAGTAAAACTCAGGGCTTTTTTAATGCCGTATAGTAAGCTCTAACTAATAACCAACGAATCAAAAACTGAACCTCAAGCCCATACCTCCCGTAAAATCATTTCGAAAGAACGGGTTCTTCCACGAAGAGAAAGAAGAGCTTCCTCCGTCTACCCTTCCACGAATATAAATCAACCTTCTTAACTCCACAAAGAGATTCAACTTACTAAAGAATATATGTTTTTTAGAGAAGCGCACACTTGCACCATAGGGTAAAAAAACGGAGTAAACTGCGGCCGTTCTCGCCCTATGATCTTCTCTGTCATGTTATCGCTCATTTTGAAGTCCGTGAATGGGGTTCTCACCCATGTCAACAATACTATACGTTACCATAGCATCAATTTCATGTTTAGATCTTAAAGAGAACCCACCTTCAAATCCTAGTCCGCCATAGATATGAAATCGTCGCTCGGGGTTACTTTTTAATAATAATGAAGCATGACCGGCAACCATACGTGTCCAATTCATTACAGATAATTGATTAATGTGAACAGAATCTGCATCGTTACCGCTTGCAAAATGATTTCCCCGTGTGTTAAGAACGGTTGTGCGCTGTTCCTTTTCATGCGTAGAACCGGCTATTTGAGTTCGCCAATAACCAAGACCGAAGCGAAATTCAGGTCTAAATTTTTCAAAGAAATTATTTTTTGAATTTACCTGTAAATCAAGGGTACTGAAATCGGCACACCTAAACTTCGCCTGTATGGATCTCTTGAGACTCCTGAAATTTGATCAAAACCCGCAAAATCACGTTGTAAAATTTCAGATTCGGGAATTACCGTGCGCTTTTCTCCTGTACTCCTGTTTATATGTTTTGGTAACCAAGGCTCCGTTATAATAACGTTTACACCGCTCAGACTTAAAATAGGTTTATTAGTTTCGATTTCAGCACCTTGCCCTAACACAAGATATTGCGAAAACAAAAGACAACCCATTAAAGTAATACATATTTTCACTGCTTATTAAATTAGATAAAATAATAACGCTTGAATTATTAAAATTATTTTGCAAAGTCTCAATCAAAACTTTCAAACAGTAATACATTTAAGATATACCGATAATGATAAGGTAGAGCCCTTGATTAGAGCAAAAAAAAAGCCGAGAAAAACTCGGCTTTACAAATTAAAGAAAGACAAAATACTAGTCTTCGCAATTACAGTCGTATGAAATTGATGTCAAAACAGTAACATCCTGACCGCCGGAAGTGAAAGTTTCCTCTTCAACGCTTACGGGATTAGATTCCCAATATTCCAAGCTGGGAACGTTAGAGTTATTTACGTCTCCACTGCAAGCAGTAAAATCTTCACGTAGTGTAGTTGTTTCAGTATTTGACGTTCCGCCCATAGTAACCGTTTCTGTTTCGGTGCCCGTACACTTACAAGTGGCACAATGATCACTACTACAAGAAGACAAAGTCAGCGCTAATCCAAATGCCGCTGAGGTTAATAAAGCTAATTTTTTGTTCATAACGTGTAATTTAATTGATTATAATTAAATGCAAATTTAAAATTTTATTTCTATCGCTTGAGCCGACAGTTGAAAAAACTTCCGGATGGAGCTTAGTTTTTCCACAAAATAATATCCAAAAACTTAAAACCCGGTTACTTATATTACCTTAACATTGTGAATAAGTCAATAACACTTAAGTCGCGGAGATAAATAATGGAGTGAGTCGCAGTCGAAGTGAACTCGTTAAAACAGGGGCTGTTTTGTCATTCATGGATTTAAGCGCGAACCACAACGAAACACGGAATCAATTTATCTACTGAGCCCAAAAGTAAAGTAGTACTTTTGCAAAAAATAAAAGAAGACAATCGGCGTTATTTATTGAACTGAAGGTTATGAGCAAAATTTTTCCTTTGCATTTTTTTATCGTGATTATCACAGCCGGTGTATTTTGCGGTTGCCATATTATAAGTGACCCCGAAGATTTGCCGGCCTATATTGAAGTAGAGGACGTTGAAGTATTCTATTTACGCCCTTCTGAAACGGGAGTATCAACCCCCAACGTAACCGATGTTTGGATTTTAATCGACGATGACCAACACGGAGTTTACCACTTGCCTCGTATATTTCCTTTTTTGCCTCGTGACCGAGACCGTGTAAAGATTTCGGCACGAGCCGGTATTCGAATAAACGGCATATCAGCAACGCGGGCTCCTTACGTATTTTACACCACATGGGACACCATGGTGGACATCAATTTCTTCGATACCATAAAAATTAATCCGCGCGTGACCTATCTCGAAAACACCATTATATCGTGGAATGCCGATTTTGAAACAGCTTCGAGTTCAGCTTATTTTATACCCGCACCCGGGAGTTCGATTGAACTTGAGCGCACCCAATGGTCTAGCGCTGAACAAGCAAGAAGACCATTTAACGGATTGTATTACGGTCGAGGCTATGGAGAGCCCGGTAGCTTAATGTATTTACTACTGGGTTCCAATAACTTCAGACAAAACACATTTCGGGGCGACCCCGTATTTTTGGAGATGGAATATGATGCCACAGAGTCCTTTCAGGTAAACCTTCGCTACACCGATCCCGAGGGTATTTTTGATGAGAACAGAGTTATGTTACTCAACCCGACTCGAAGCATGAATGAAGAGCCCGTATGGAATAAAATCCACATCGAGTTTACCGATAAACTTATGGATCCGTTTTTAAATATTAATAAATACGGAATCAGCATAAGAGGTGAAGCACCAAGTGATAGTCCGGCAGAATTCAACTTTGACAACGTTAAAATCGTTACCCGATAATGCTCAATAGAAAAAAGGAAAGACTCAAATACATTACGGGCGACTTTTTTACGGCTATGGTTACTTGGGTAATCTTTTTTATATTCAGAAAGCGAGTTCAAGAACCCCAAAAATTTGACGGTGAAGTAGCTTTGGTTTTTGACCAAAACTTTTATTTCGCATTAGTCCTAATTCCTTTATTTTGGATATCGCTGTACTATTTATTGGGATACTACAAAGACCCTTTTCGAAAGTCCCGATTGGGAGAGTTGGCCAAAACCTTTTACCATACCACCATAGGTGTAACTCTACTGTTTTTTCTCCTTATTCTCGATGATGAAATAGCGGAATACAAAAGCTACTACCTTTCCTACATCACCCTTTTTACTACACACTTTATGCTAACCGCTATACCGCGCATAATCTTTTCAGGAATCTTAGCCCAAAAAATTCGCAACAAAACCATCGGATTTAATACCGTTATTGTGGGCAGTAATGAAAAAGCGAAAAAAATTTATGATCAATTGGCGAGTAATCCTTTCTCCGGCGGCTATTTACCTGTAGGATTTGTGCATGTAAACGGAAAAATACTCCCTGAGTTAAAAGATGCTCTGCCACACTTGGGGCCCGTTACCGAACTCAACAGCATCATTCGGGAAAAAGCCATTGAAGAAATAGTGGTGGCTATTGAAACGGGCGAACATGAAAAAATCGAACAAATTATCAATATTCCCAACCAGGATCAGGTCCAAATAAAAGTCATCCCGGGGATGCACGACATTCTTGCGGGGCGGGTTAAATTCACATCCATATTCGGTGCTCCGCTTATTGCCATAAAAAGAAACAAAATGCCGTTATGGCAACAATACGTTAAGCGATTTGCCGACATAACCGTTAGTATAATATCACTCATCCTACTCTCCCCCGTTTTTCTCATTTTAGCTGTTCTAATCAAACTCGACTCCAAAGGACCCGTTTTTTATACCCAAGAACGAATAGGTAAAAATGAAACCCCTTTTCATATCATTAAATTCCGCTCGATGATAGCCGATGCCGAAAAAAATAAACCGCAATTGGCAACCGAAACCGACCCGCGTATCACACGCATAGGCATGTTTATGCGAAAAACTCGACTCGATGAAATTCCGCAGTTCATCAATGTTATAAAAGGAGAAATGAGTATTGTGGGGCCTCGACCTGAGCGACGCTACTATATTGACCAAATTATAGAAAAAGCCCCCCACTACAAACACCTTTTAACAGTGAGACCGGGCATCACAAGCTGGGGACAAGTAAAATACGGTTACGCTTCTAATTTAGATGAGATGGTAAGACGCTTGGAGTATGACATACTTTACATTGAAAATATGTCTCTCTTTGTTGACTTGAAAATATTGATCTACACGGTTTTAATTGTGCTGAAAGGCGAAGGTAAATAAAAATTGACTTTAACCGAATACG
>PXEK01000156.1 GCA_003564735.1 Cryomorphaceae bacterium | reverse complement strand
TTTTCTTGGGTATTACCGGTTTCACCGGTACGTTGTTAAAAAAAAAACAACCGGTTTCAACTATTATATTATTGAATAGTACCTTTGTTCATTCATGATAAAGAGAGCATACAATAAAATTCCGGCCTACCTCAAAAACCGATATTCATTGGTTATTTTGTTTTTTCTGGTTTGGATGCTGTTTTTCGACCAAAATGATATCATTACCCAGATCAAATTAAAGCAACGGCTAAATAAAATTGAAAAACAAAAAGAATATTACAATGATGAAATAAGCCGCACGCAGTCAGAACTCGACAACCTACTTAACGATGAAGATAAATTAGAAAAATTTGCTAGAGAAAAATACCTTATGAAACGGAACAATGAAGACTTATTCATCATAAGCGAGGAGTAACTATCTCACTTATAACTGCCAAGAGTCGTATCCCTCTCTTTTTTGAGGAAAAACCCTTCTTCTCATCTTTTTAATTTTAAAATTCTTCAAGGATTTTAGAGAAATGAAATTTAAAAATATTAAATTTGCCTTTGGTATTGAAATGGATTTATAGTATTCAGAACCAAAACACAAAGAAAATTTAACTCATGAAAAAATATCTCGCTTTAGCTCTTGCCGCGGGTTCCTTCATCTCCTGTGGGGAGAAAAGTGAAAAACCAAAATCTGCGGAAGGTGTTCAATGGGAACAATTTGAAGTCAACTACCCCAAAACAGAAAAAAGAGACTCCGGTGACACGTACTTTGGAGAGTTTGTTGCCGACCCTTATCGATGGTTAGAAAATGATACTTCAGCCGAAACCGCAGATTGGGTGAAACGTCAAAATGAGGTCACCTTTGGCTATTTGGAAAATATCCCCTACCGTGATGACATTAAAGAGCGTTTCACCGAATTAATGGACTACCCCAAGATTTCTGCACCGCGAAAAGCCGGTGATTACTTTTTTATATACAAAAATGACGGACTCCAAAATCAGTCGGTGATTTATTATCAAAAAGGTGAAGACGGCGAAGAAAAAGTGTTCATGGATCCCAACGCCATGAGTGCAGACGGAACGGTTACGGTAAGTTTATTGGGTTCTGACCAAAACAATGAATATATGGCTTACCGCTATTCAGAAGCAGGTTCGGATTGGGGCGAGATTAGAGTACGCAACATAGCACAAAATAAAGACACAAAAGACCAACTAAAATGGGTGAAGTTTTCAGGTGCCTCTTGGTATAACGATGGTTTCTTTTATAGTCGTTACCCCGCCCCCGAAAAAGGAACCGAATTGTCTTCAAAAAATACATTTCACTCCGTTTACTACCACAAATTGGGTACAGATCAAAGTGAAGATATACTTATTTATCGGAACCGCGAAAACCCTAAACTATACCACAACGCATCGGTTACCGAAGATGATGAATACTTGGTGTTGTATGTTTCTGAAGGTACTGATAACAACGATATACACTTTAAGAAAGCTGCTGATTTCGAAGGTGATTTTCAACCGCTAATCACGGGTTTTAGTTCAAAAAGCTCAGTTACCGATCATAAAAACGGTAAGTTTTTCGTGGTAACAAACCACAATGCTCCCAATCGTAAATTAGTGGCTATGGAGGTGCAAAACCCTTCGATTGACAACGCTGAGATTATCATCGAAGAATCAGAACACACCCTAAAATCGGTGACCAAAGGAGGCGGCATGCTTTATGCCAAGTACATGGAAAATGCTACAGACAATATATATCGACTGAATTACGATGGATCAAGCTTTGAAAAAATAACACTGCCCGGCACAGGAAGTGTAAGCGGCTTTTCAGGTAAAGTGGATGAAAATGAGCTTTACTTCAGCTTTACCTCTTTCACCTACCCTACAACCATTTTTAAATATAATGTAGAAGAAAACAAAAGTGAAGAGTATTACAGCCCTGAACTTAGTTTCAATCCCGGCGATTATGAAGAAAAGCAAGTGTGGTATGAAAGTGAAGACGGCACTGAAGTTTCTTTGTTTATAGTCCATAAAAAAGGTATGGAGTTAGATGGCTCCCACCCTACTATGCTTTACGGTTACGGTGGTTTTAACATCAGCCTTACTCCTAGGTTTAGTACCTCCAATATCATTTTACTTGAAAATAACGGCGTATATGCTATGGCCAACTTGCGAGGCGGTGGTGAATACGGTGAAGAATGGCATAAGCAGGGCATGCTGACTCAAAAGCAAAATGTTTTTGATGACTTCATCAGTGCTGCCGAGTATCTCATTGATAACAACTACACATCAAGTGAAAAACTGGCTATTGCGGGCGGTTCCAACGGTGGTTTATTAGTAGGCGCTTGCATGACACAGCGCCCCGATTTATTTCAAGTGGCATTTCCCGCCGTGGGTGTGTTAGATATGTTGCGCTACCACAAATTTACCGTGGGTTGGGGTTGGGTACCCGAGTACGGTTCATCTGAGCAAAGCGAAGAGATGTTTCGCTACCTGCTCGGCTATTCACCGCTTCACAATTTAGAAAAGGGTGTGGAATATCCCGCTACCATGATTACTACTGCCGATCATGACGACAGGGTGGTTCCCGCACACTCTTTCAAGTTTGCCGCGGCATTACAAGAGCATCACGAAGGAGTTAACCCGGTGCTTATTCGCATTGAAACACGCGCCGGTCACGGTGCCGGAAAACCAACCAAAAAAGTTATTGAAGAACAAGCCGATAAGTGGTCATTCATGTTCTGGAACATGAAATACCCTACCCTTCCCGGCGCAAGTGACTAATTTCCTGCTGCACTTATCTAACCTTAAAAGTCGGTAAATAAACATTTACCGACTTTTTTTATGCCCTGTAGTGAAGGGCGGAATGTTAAATTTCGAATTTCATTCAACCATTTTTAATTCTTATCGTCTTCATAGAAATTGAAAAACTATGAAAACAATAAAAATTTACCCCCTCATTGTTCTGTTGGCACTAGCCCCAAATCTATTAATAGCGCAATATTTAGGCGGTTATATAGAGTATGAATGTACTTCGTTTAATTTTTACGAAGCAAAACTATCATTATACGCAAATTGTGATAGCCCGATTGGCGCACCTAGTAATTTGACAATGACGGTTACAGGATGCAACAATAATTTCTCCATTCCCCTCACGCCGGTTTCAAGCCATTTTCCTACCGAAATCACGGATGTTTGTTCACCGAGTGTAATTACGAGTTGTAGCACCGGTACTTTACCGGGTTATCATGAATATAAATACACAGGGACTCTACAGTTCCCCATGAATAATCCCTGTGCAGATTATGAGATTACAGTAACAGGCCCCTTGCGCGCAACCTCTTCTAATTTAAACACTAACGCTGGTCAAATAGAGCTTAACGCACAATTTAACACTGCCTCTGTAAACTGTACCGGTGCAGACACCAACTCTTCACCTCAATTTACAGGTAATCCTTTTCCCCTGTATTGTGAAGGGAGCTCTGTTCATTACAACCCCGGGGTAATTGACCATGAAGGTGATTCGCTGCATTTTGAAATCATAAACCCGGGCAATAACTCGTATTCAAGCGGTGACAGCACACAACCTTTCAATAATATTCAAGCTCAGTTTGATTCCCAAACGGGAAGTCTCACATTTCACATACCTCAGGGTTACTCCCAAAACGGAATGAACTCTACACACGTAGTAACTTACAAAGTATGCGAATATCGCAATGGTATCCTGCTGGGATGCGTCACGCGCGAGTCTGTGTTTCTCATCACACCCTGTAACAATCAAAACTCCTCCTTGAGAAATAATACCTTCTCCTCCATATCAGGCAGCGCTACTCAACTAAACTCGAATGCACTTGAGGTTTGTGCCGGCGATCAGTTATACTTCGGTTTAACTGTGGATGATTCTGTAGGCAACACCCTTTCCAATGATAGCATTACCCTTACCTCCAACATACAATCGCTTTTCCCCGGGGCACAGGTAAATATTGTAAACGGGAATCCCGCTACGGTTAATGTCACCATTAATACTACGATTGCTGATACAGGCACTTGGCTCACAACATTTTTTGCTCGCGATGATGAGTGTCCGTATCCCGCATTTAGCGGATTCCCGGTAGTGATTAATATCAAAACCGGCGCGCCCCCGATTAATGATACAGTGGCAACTTGCGACCCTTACACTTGGCCGGTGAACGGCCAAACATACGCGCAAAGCGGGCTATACACCCATACTGCGAGTGGTGCGGGGTGCGATACCGTTTGGCTGTTAGATTTAACCGTAAACGGAAACTTTTTAAATGATGACGTATTTGTATGCAACGCCTCCTCTTACACTTGGCCTCAAAATAATCAAACCTACAACACAAGTACTACAGACACTTTGTTTTACACCAACGTAGCGGGGTGCGACTCATTACATATTTTAAACCTTTCCATATCCAATGACACCACTGCTACGATTACGGTGGATGCGTGCGATGAATATACCTCTCCAAGCGGAGTCCATACTTGGTTGACCTCAGGTACTTACGTTGATACGGTTCCCTCACAATCCAATTGCGACAGTGTTATCACCATAAACCTCACCGTAAACTCGTCAGTACGTGATACCGTGCATGAGTCCGCGTGTAGTTCATATAATTGGCCGGCCAACAATCAAACATATACGCAGCCCGGAATATACGAAACCACATTATCTACAACCGCAGGGTGTGACTCCGCGGTAACATTGATTTTGGAACTCTTGAATGATACCGTTCAAACCTCTGTTTTTGCTTGCGGGAACAGCTATACATGGACTGAGGTAAACAGCCAAACCTATACATCAAGCGGAACGTACACAGGAATACTTCCCAACTTAAGCGGATGCGACTCAGTCATTATTTTGGATTTGGACTTGAGAAGTAATAGTCAGAACCAAATATCCCTAGGCGATTGCGAGCCCGTTCTATCACC
>PXEK01000209.1 GCA_003564735.1 Cryomorphaceae bacterium | reverse complement strand
GGGTAAAAGTTCTCGTGATGAAGAATTTACTTTGAGTCCGCAATTCAATTTTACCGGAGATGTTTCCTTGGAAGCATCAGAACGTAATTTGACGTTTGACGGATTAACCATGATTAATCATGGCTGTTCTAATTTACCCCAACAATGGATTAAGTTCAAAAGTCAAATAGATCCCAATGATATTTATATAGAATTACCCGAAGTAGTTCTCAATGAGAATAATAACCCTGTGGCAACGGGTATGATCTTCCCCACCGATACGGGTAATGTTTACGGAACCTATTTATCTTCTCCTTTCTCTGATAAAGATATTGAGGTTTTACCATCAAGAGGGTATTTGACCTTTGATTACAATACCATGGAATACCGCATAGCAAGTTTTGATAAACTTAATGAGCGTGCTTTACCCGGAAATTATACGGCGTTAAATACCCAAAGTTGTTTACTTGATGGCGATGGTAAAATGGAAATGACTTATGAGACCGGTCGCATGGATATAAGTCCTGTCGGGAATTACAGCTTTAATACGGTGGATAAATCATTGAATTTACACTTCTTACTTTCTTTAGATTTCCTTTTTGATGATAAGTTACTTGAAATTATCCAAAAAGAAATATCAAGTGATGAAAGAGCTAAGCCCGTTAATATTGATAATGAATTTTACACGTTGGGAATGCGCAATATTCTCGGGGTTGAGGCAACAGATGAAATGTTGGGGAGAATGAAGTTAGGCAGGCGTGTAAGACTCCCCGATGAGCTGAAGATTCCTTTTTTCTTTAATGATGTTCAAATGAAGTTTAATGAAGAGGAACAAGCCTATGTTTCTGATGGCCCTTTAGGAATAGGAAATATGGGTGATGAAATAATGAACTTATACACAAAAGGAGGTATTTCATTTGAAAATAAACGCCGTGGTACAGATGTGATGCTATACATCAATACAGGTAAAAACTTTTATGTATTTAATTATCGAGCATCAAGCGGTATTATGCAAGTTTTTACAGAGAATGATGAGTTTGTGGAGCGTTTGCGCGACATCAAAACAAAAGACCGGAGAATAAAAGGAGATAAAGAAAATAAACAGTTTATATATCAGATGGGAAGTCGCCGATTGAAATCATCTGCCATGCGTCGTTTTGAAGATCTGGATTAGGTGCGTTTAATGTGTATGGAATTCGGGTTAGTCACGGGTTGCCGAAGGTAATGTTCTTTGGTTTGGTAATGATTTTATTTCTAACTAAATAAGCTGCCTATTGGCAAGTGCGCAACTACCTTCTTTTGGCACTCAATTTTATAATTTGGAATTAAAATCAGTCACCGTAAAAACATTACGTTGGCGCGCTGTTTATTTGTAACATGAAGTTTGCTGTAGTAGATGTTGAAACAACAGGAGGGAGTCCTCAAGCCGCCAAAATCATAGAAATTGGTATTGTCATAATTGAAAACGGTGAAATTGTAAAAACTTACAATCAATTAGTGAACCCGGGGGTAAATATCCCCTTTTATATTACTGCTTTAACGGGTATAAGCAATGAAATGCCGGTAAATAAACCCGCTTTTGAAACCATTGCAAATGATGTTTACAACCTATTGGAAGGAGCTGTTTTTTGTGCCCATAATGTGAATTTTGACTTCGCTTTTATGCGCATTGCCTTTAAAAACGCCGGTATCGAGTATCGGCCTAAACAAAAGTTGTGTACAGTAAAATATACCCGTCGTGTAGTTAAAGGTTTAAAAAGTTATTCGCTGGGAAACCTGTGTAAAAGGTTCGGAATAAAAAATGAAAACCCTCACAGGGCTTTGGGAGATGCCGTGGCTACCGCTCAATTGTTGAGTTTCGTTCAAAGTTTAGATCACTCCCGAGTCATCAATGAGCTACTCAAGAATAAGGGAGCTGAGTTCTTGTTGCCCCAACAGTTAGATGCACGACAAATCGAATCCTTGCCTGATACTCCCGGTATATATCGGTTCTTAAATAAAAAGAATGACGTGCTTTACGTTGGTAAAGCGAAAAACATCAAAAAAAGAGTAAGGTCGCATTTTTCCGTTATTCCGGAAAGCGCTAGATATCAATCACTTTTCAAAGAAATTTGTGATATAAAATTTAATTTGTCAGGAACGGAGCTCATGGCCTCATTAATGGAAGACCATGAAATTAGACAAAAGTGGCCGCCTTTCAATAAGGCGCAAAAGCAAAACCCGCCCGCTTACGGCGTTTATGAATATACCGATTTGTCGGGTAGGGTTCGTCTGGGCATCAATCGTGTAAAAAATAGCTATCCCGCACTCCAAAAATTTCATTCGTTGTATGCCGCACGTACCCGGCTGTTTCAAATGGTTAAGGAGTACGAACTTAATCCGCAGTTGGTAGGGCTTCCTCATATGAGTCACTTCGATACGGATATTGAAGTCCATGCCAAGCGATTAGCATTGTGGAAAAAACACCTGAACGAACAAAATGAATACCGTATCATATTGCAAAAGGGGCGTAAACCCGATGAAACCGGATTTATATTGATGGCACCTGAGGGTTACAAAGGGTTGGGTTTTGTACCTTCACAAATTGATTTTTGGTCAGAGCCTTCAAAACTCCTGAAATATTTGCAATTAAAAAGACCGGGGCACCTTGCCGATAGATTAATCGAAAATCTACTTTTGAACACTCCGCAACCTCAAATTTTGACCTTTTCGGCTGATAGCTTTAGTTTACCCGAACAAGATAAAGGGTGGTTAAAATAAACATAGTGTGACGTTTTCGAATAGGCCAATTGCAGCCTTACCTGCTTGTGCGTTATCAAAAAAGGTGCTAACTTCATACTCCTGCAAGTAAAGAGTGAGTGTTATGGTCACAGCGGATAAAATGACAGCGCGCGGCGACTTTGCAACTCGGTGAAAGGAAGCTTTTTCGAAAATGGGGCTTTTACCCATATTGTAAGAGATAAATCCGTTGGTTAGTAAGAACAGTTGAAGAACTGCGTCTTTATATTCCTTTAACCCATACATCAAAGTACAGTTTAAAACACATAGGAGAACGAAGCAATACGTGGCGACAATACTTGTTTTTTTCCATAGAGAAAAAAATAAAAAAGTGATTCCGGAAGCGATAAAAGCAATACCTAAGTTAGAATAAAGTAGCTCTAGAATATCGATTTGAATGTACCATAGAAGTAGTATTGAAACAGGGATTATAATCTTTATGCCTGAAAGCATTATTTCAAAATCTCTATACTTATAAAAGTAAACCACGTAAGGGGTGAGTATGATTAAAATCACCAATAAAAAAAGGAAGTGATAATCTTGCGGAGTTACAGCTACTTGCAAAAGGGTTGCCCCAACTAATAGAGCAGGCAGCATAAATGTGCGTTTAAAAAAGATAAACAATAGGCTTGTGATGAGTCCCAAACAGGGTATAAGCATTTGAAAACCGCTGTAGAAATTTTCGATTGGAAAAGAAAAGGGGTGAACCCTTTTAAGCTGTAACAAAAACAAAAAGCCACTAAAAAAACCCGTTAAAGTGTGGATGATTTTGACTCTGTAAAGCTTTCCCATGAGCGCTTTGTTTTGAGTGAAGTTAAAAAAGAATTACAAATGTAGGGGTAACACATTATATCTCAAATAATAAAATCTATTGTTATGAACATTTCCATATGTATAACCGGCAATAGTGTGTAAAGGTGAGCACCTTGGTAAGGTTTTTGAATGTACAAACGAATAAAGGTTCCCAAAATTTTGCATTTTTGCCCGCCTGTTGAATCAGTTTGTTTTTAAGTTGAATTGCGTTCAGTTTTTCGTTAATTCACTTTTTAACTGCGGTTACATTCATTAACTACATAAACTATGGAAGCACATACATTAGATGAAAAAGCAAAAAAGCAGCTTAAACAACTTAAGTCGGGTGTGCCTAAGGTTGTTTTAAGTAAGGCAGCCACACCGGGAGACGGAATTCTCACATTGAATAATGAGGAGCAATCCCTATGTGCTTCCGTTTATGAAGCCCAAGCGCCGAATAAGTCAATTGTAAAATTTGTTCCGGCTTCGGGAGCGGCTACTCGAATGTTTAAAGACTTGGCTCTTTACTTAGAAACAGACTTGGAGAATGAAGGGGTTAAAGTATTTTCTGAAAAACTGGAGCAGTTTCCCTTTTTTCATGAGTTAAATCGTGTGTATCGAGAAAAAAACGAAGTCGAAATTAATCGTAATACCCCCATAAGAGATATTGTCAATTGCTTCCTGGCGAAAGACGGTCTCAATTACGGCAGTATGCCAAAAGCTCTTATTGATTTTCATGTTTATGGAGATATAACGCGCAAGGCCGTTGATGAACAGGTTTTGGAATCAGCACTTTATGCAGCAGGCGCCGATGGTGTTTGCAGGTTACACTTTACGGTTTCAACTTCTCATGAGGAGCTTGTAAAAAAGAGACTAAATGAATTTGTTCCGCACATTGAAGCACGATTCGGGGTGAAAGTAAAACCGGAGTTTTCATTTCAGTGTTCGTCAACAAATACCATAGCCGCAACTTTATCCGGTGATCCGGTTACAGATGATGAAAACAGGCTGTTTTACAGAGCGGGCGGTCACGGCTCCTTATTGGGGAATTTGGGCAGTTTAGATGCCGATATCATTTTTATCAAAAATATAGATAATGTTGTACCGGAGTGGAGAATTGAAGATACGGTGAAGTGGAAAAAAATCTTGGCCGGTAAACTCTTAGATGTTCAAAAGCAAAGAGATGAATTGCTAAGGCGGGTAGAGTCCGGTGAGGCCGACCTTCAGCACAAAGTTCTCCGTTTTTTCAGAGATATTTCGGGTTCTGACCAATATAAATTTGCGCATAAAGCAGACTTAAAATCGCTTTTGAATAAGCCTATTCGGGTTTGCGGGATGGTGAAAAATACGGGTGAACCGGGGGGCGGTCCGTTTTGGGTAAG